>JAEETB010000160.1 GCA_016286575.1 Prevotella sp. | reverse complement strand
ACGCCGTCAAGAAAGATGGCCGCGACCTCATCTGCCCCGTTGAGCAATATGGAGTCAAGCTCCTCTCCATCGGATTCTTCGTATCGCCCGACACCGCCACCCTCTGGCGAGGCGGCATGGCCACCAGCGCGCTGAAACAGCTCATCGCCGATGCCGACTGGGGCGAGCTCGACTACTTCATCCTCGACACGCCACCAGGCACCAGCGACATCCACCTGACGTTGCTGCAGACCCTCCCCATCACGGGTGCCATCATCGTCTCCACACCCCAGCAGGTCGCCCTCGCCGACGCCCGCAAAGGTATCGACATGTACCGCAACGAGAAGGTCAACGTGCCCATCCTCGGCCTTATCGAGAACATGGCGTGGTTCACCCCAGCCGAACTGCCCGAGAACCGCTATTACATCTTCGGCAAGGAAGGCTGCAAGCAGCTCGCCGAAGAGATGCAGGTACCGTTGCTCGCCCAGATCCCGCTCGTTCAGAGCATCTGCGACAATGGTGACGCAGGCACACCAGCCGCCCTCAACAGCGACTCAGCCACCGGCCTCGCCTTCATCAACCTCGCCCAGGCCGTCGTCACCGTCGTCAACCGCCGCAACAAAGAGCAGCCCAAGACCAAAATCGTCGGACAAGAATAAGATTCTTTGAGCAAAACATAACAATACCCTCGCCCATCCCTGAGCGAGGGTATTTTAATGTTTAATCTTTAATGTTTAATCTTAATTATTTCTATCTTCCTCCGATTATCTTTTGGCCTTACCGCGAAGTGCAGCCAGCAGACTGTGCCATGTTGCTCTAATAGCAATTCATCATAGTCCTGCTTGGTACCATCAGCGATATCAAGGAGTATCGACGCATAGCGGATCATCTGCTCTTTACCCGCGCAGCGGATATCCACTGCGCACCCTGAAAGATGATTGGACGTTTTCGACCCACCCGCGAGCAGATTCACCGCCGGTGAACGATACCCGCTATTAATGATGATCGGCTCTACGTTCTTCGAGGTCTCATAATCCTCACCTGATTGCAGGCAATACAGCGTGTTATAACTGTACCGCAAATCCTCCAGCCAATTCTCACAGATACGCTTCAAGTTCTCAATCACCACATGACTCGGGATGTTCCCATCCGCAGTCTGATGTTTGGTCTTTGTCAACTCCCCGAGCACAAAGTGCTCAGAGAGTTTTGCTTGCTTATTTAATTCCATAATCTGTAAACTGTAAACTATAAACTGTAAACTGTAAACTATAAACTGTAAACTATAAACTGTAAACTAAAAAACATTTTGTCGCTTTGTCGCTTTGTCGCCAAATTAAGTTAATGAATTCTGCAATTTTCTATATTTACCCATATTGTCACCTTCTTTAATCTTTTCTATGAAGGAACTTCCCAACAGACGTTCAATCTTCCTGTCAGCAGCTTTGATTTTGTCGTAATGATAAGATTCCATCACATCATCTCTTGTAAAGATCTTGGGCAGACGATTAAAGCCATCGATACTTCTCTGCTGGTGACGCTTACCTGTAATCTGCACATCATTATTCATGTCATCGAAATACTTCTCAGCCATGACACCAAAGAAATGCTGCTGCGTAGCGTACTGAATACGGGCAATGAGTTCGCAGAGTTTCCAGTCTTTATCATCCACCTCATATTCGCCTATCCAACGGTTATTCTCCATGTGGAGCTTATCCCAGTGGCGCATATCAATGAATGGTGCCGCATAGTTGAGGGCGTGATAAGGCACGCGCTTCAACATCAATTCATTGGCTTCACTGTCATCTTCCGCGCAGTCCTCCATGCGGTTTTTAGTCCAGTCATAAAGTTTCTTCACCAATGGCCAAAGCGGTAATTCACCGTATCGGGAATCTAACCTAAACGCCCATGTCTTCATACGATCCAGACGCTGCCAGTCAATGCGATTTTGGTCTTCAAAATCAATCATCTCGTAATTGGTCTTAGGCATGGGGATGACCGCCAAACGAGTAGAAAGACCGCTACCAAAGTTTCGTTCATTGACCTTTTTCTTCAGCGCAATGGGAGTACCCGTATAGATATAGTTCCATGTCACATTAAACTTATCTACAGGCGAATCCGAGTTCTGATACATCTGTCCATCCTTCTCATTGTGAAAGGCTTTGAGTTCCATAGCCTGCTTATTGATCCATGAGCCACCACTTTGCAGGGTGATGGAGTTATCCAACTCTGTATCGAACGTGAACATGTGCAACTGGATATCCTTACCATCAACGATTTCTTTGGCATTGAGCATGTCCTGAATCAGCTGACCGTTAGAGGTACGTGCTGGGTGGATGCGGATAATACCTTGCGGCTTATCCTTACCCTCCTTGTTTGCAGCCTTCTTCTTCTGATCCTGCTTGTAGCGATTCAGCGCAGCGAGACCAGCCTTATCCGCAGCCTCTATAGGTGCCGAGAGGATTTCAATGATATCCTCTGCCATGGATTTGTTGCTGGCAGGGTGACCAATGATATACAAGGAGCAATTCAGACGCCTTTCATTTTGTGGACGATGATAGAAGCGATACCAAGTTCTGGTCATCAGTGTCATAGCTGTACCACCGCCCACAAAAAGCGCCGCAGGATATTGACTCTTCTTCAGACCATCACAGATATCCTTCAGCAAAGGGAAATCAGGGAACAGAGCTTCAATCTCCTCACCCCACCCTTGCAGCATCTGCTGAATCTTATGCTGACCATAAAGTGCATTAGCCCCTTGTTGCTCACTGGTGCCATTAACAATCACCTGATAGCTTAGCCCTGTTATCGCCTCGATGGCAGCCTGCATAAGCTTACTGGGATAAGGCTTCGAGGTGCTTTCTTCCCTCTTGGCCATCTGTTTGGCTGCGCTTTCCACCGTCTGCGCCACATTCTCATCGCGAGCGTCGATGATTTCCTGTACCCAGGACTGAGCTTCCACGATACGCTGCACGGTAGCTTTGTCCCCATCAAGCATGATAAGGAGGTCTGTGGCCAATTTGAGACTTTCCTTATGTCTATTTGAATCAGCCTCACAGGGCAACTTAGCAGCAAAACGCTGATCAATAATGTTCTGAATCTCATAACCGTGCCACTTTACCGATACTGTGCTAGCATCCACATTCCCGACAGGCGCAGACCCTTGTTCAGCATTTTCAGTGGCCACAGCAGGAGCCTGAACGCTGCTATGAGAATCAGCCCCACTATCAGAAGGGAATTTGTAATTAATTGGTTGAGTCTTTTTGTCCCGATATTGGGAAGTAAATTTCTTGTCAAATTCTTCATTGTAGTAATCAAATAATAGTTCTTCGTTAATGTAAAGGATATCCTCCTCTTTGGGAGAAAAAGAGTTTCTTGTCGCATCGATGCAGCTCTCATCAGGCTGATAGCCTAACTTTTCTGCAAAGACAATCTGATTATCTGCAAGATTGCCATCCTTGACGTCAGCTGTGAAGACGATTCTGGCTCCAAAGCCACTACTGGTAATGTAAACCAGGGCCACACGTTTCATCAGCTCTTCAATATCACGCAGTTTATACCAGATCTGCATGGGATTATCCACATGATCGATATCGAGCATGACCAAGCCGTTCAGATGACAATCTGCCAATCTTCTATGTCGGAAGGGTGTACCCTTACCTGTTGCCGTTTCATCAAACTCATAGCAGCTAAAAATAAATGCAGTAGAGTTATCTTTGATCTCCTGAGCAAAAGCCAAGAGTTTCTCTGCATCTGATTTAGCAGCCCAGGCCTTCTTTGCCGATTCTTTCTTCAGATTCTGCTTTTTCAACAGGAACTTCTGATAATCCGCATTATTAAGCCAGGTCTGAATAGCCGCGACACCCTGAGTTTTCGAAGCATCCACAGCCGCCAGGATTGCCCTACGGGCATCTATGCGCCAAGCCGTATTCGGCTTCTTTACTTGCTCCCAGAACACTTCCTTTGTACAAGGAAGTGCCTGAGAGAAATGAGTATTTTCTTGAAATGTAAACATTCAGTCCTTTTTAATGTTTAATGCTTAATGTTTCGCTCGGCTTTGCCGCTTGGCTCCGCCAAGAATGTTACAAGCTTTGGATGTCAGTTATGTAAAACACATTCTCATGGCGATCGTTATTGTCGCCCCAGACACGCTGCTTCCAGAAGCCCTTTACGATATAAGGCTGGTTCTGATAGTACTGCGTATCACGGTTCTTGCTTGCCGCCTCGCCCGTAAGTTCTCCATAGATGGTATCGCCTCCTCTCTTGAGTACAAAACCCCGACTCTTGAAATACTCAGTTGTACCATCCTGTCGCTGATACTGGCGCTCAGAGTATGCGCCCACCTCTACTACTGTTACTAATAATTCCATATAGATTAATTTAAAGTTGCTAAATTGAAATTTTGAGGGTTGTGATGACAATCAATCAGAGATGCAAACTCATTACACTCATCGCCCTTGAATAAGACGGTTACTTCAAATGATTCATTAAACTCACGACTCATCTGATAAAGAAGATTGTAAAAAGCTGCTGCCATCTCTTTCAGACAATCATAATCCTTAATCCTGATATCACGGTCATCATAGCTACTCATGGTATAGCCCACATGATCTTTTTTCTCAATATCGAATGTGATATTTATCTTACCTGGGCGCATAGTGATACCATTAGACTTCAGGTAGTTGATAGCATCATCGACATTGGTTTCATAACCACCGATAACCGCATTTCCCATCACCCACATTAGGATTCTGAAAATCTCAAACGGAGATAGTTGTTGATTCTGCATGCAGAAGAAAACAGTATTCTCGGGAGTCAGCTTTTCAAAGGGTATAAATGGACTGCAGAGGAATGGTTTACCACCGATTTCTACAAGCGTAGCCATCAGTCCGTAATCTACCATGCCTACAATAGGCTTTGAATGATTCTCTGTCATACGCGATCAATGATTTGCTGGTCTGAGGGAAGGTTTATTTCCTCCTTCTTGACCGTGTTAAACACCTTTATAATCTCAGAGTAGTTGGCGCCGATGATCTTACCCATGTCACCCTGGAGCTGGAGCAGCTCACGCTCGATGGTAGGGCCACAATCGAGTGTTGTCTGGAGTACAACCTGCTTTGAGGTCTTGTTGAGATATACCTTCAGCTTCGGGGTATCATAAAGCAACTTGCCCTTCACCTTCAGCTTCAGTTCACTCTTCAGTTCCCCCTTCGTAAGTTCTGCAAAACGCTCCTGCATGGTGGCAACTGGATCCGGATCGTTGGCATCCACGTTGATGTGGATGGAGTATGAACTTTCCTTCTCCCCCTCGCTCTTGTAGAACGAACTCTTCCCCTTCTGCTTGATCATCTTACGATTGCTCTCACGGGACTCCATGGGATTAACTACTACGACATCATTGCCGTACATCTTCACTCTCGCGCGGAAATTTTTAACCGGTTTTCCCTCCGGCTTCTCAATAAATTGTTCTTCAATCATTGTTTGTTGTTTTTTAATTTTGTTATTATGTCTAAGAAGATTTATTCTCTCCAGTAGTTGCGTGCCATCCAACTCTGCAGATAGCCTAGAGGCAGACTGTAATGCCCATCTTCCCATGTCTGGAGGTGATGTTTCTTGATAATGTCTGCCGCTTTGGGAACAAACTTATCGAGCACTTTTTCACACCCTTTCTTACTTCTCACGAATTTGCCTGAAGGCAAGACTTTTTTAGCTTCAGCATTAATCTCTTTCGCACATTCCACAAGATAATCAGGGAATCCATGCCCCACCATTCCCATCACCATGTCTGCGATATGAGTCAGGTTGAAATCATACTTGTTCTTTTTGGCAATCTCCCATGCCAAGTCCTCATGCTCTGCAGCAATCCTGAAACCCTCATGAAGTCTTTCCAGATACTTCAGGCAATCCTCAAAACTCGTCTCGTCATGTGGTACCTCTGCCCAGGTACACTCTGCCAGATGATCCTGCATGGGTTCGTCATAGCCCTCTATCTTTTCTATCTCTCTGAGCCTTATTTGCTCCATTGTTCGCGCCACGCAGCGAACACTCTCTTCCAGCAGATTCTTTGCTTCAAACGTATCCATTTACTTTTGTTTCTTTTGTTCTTCTGTCTAAAAATCGTTATTATGTTACTCTGTTTTTTTATCGAATCAATTCATACATTGTCTCGAAGAGTGCCAAACTCTGTGGCAGCACCTGAGGAATATCCATTCTGCCAGGCTTCAGCACGGTGTTCAGCTGCTGATACGCATCCCAGTAGCTCTGCGGCTCTTGGCGACTCAGAAGAGTGATCATCTGCTCAGAAGTCTCATTGATCTGCGAAGAGTTCAATGGATAAGGCGTCGAGAGGTGCAACTCTTCATTCTGTGTGTCATGCAGGATGCGCTTCTCAACAAGTATTCCAATCAGCTGCAACATGTCAGTGCGCGTAAACTCTGCACTCTTCAGCGCACCCATGCGCTCACGGCGAATCTTCTGATAAGGCTCATACTCATCTGCCCAGAGTTCTGCACGTCCAATCACTGATTCCAAGGAGAGCTTATCCTTCCGACTCTGACCACCATAGCAAGTATAGTTCGAAACCACATCCTGCGCCCCGAGGATGGTCTGGTTATGACACACCTTCACCATCGGCCCGATTCCAAGCTGGATGCCCTTCTGATGATAAGCCACAGCGAGACAAGTCACCAAGTCATCCGTCTCATCAGAGCGAATCTCGATGTTCGCATACACACGTCTCAGAAGATGTGCCTCAACAGACCTTTCCCCATATTGTTCTTCCAACTGTGGAAGCAGTGTCACACCAGGTCGCTTAGAATCACGATTCGCAGCAGCGAAGATTTCTTGAACAACGGGTTTGAGCCCACGCTTTTCAAAGATCTCCAGCACCTGTTGAATCAGAGCAAAGTGATAGATTCCTCCCACGGGATCGCCCGTAGGCAGATTCTCATGATAACTCCTTTCGAGCTCTTCGAGCGTCAGCACTTGTACCGCCTGCTCTGCAAAATTCAGTTTTCTTTCTGTCATTATTTAATGTTTAATGTTTAATCTTTAATGTTTAATCTTTAATCTTTCATGTTCATTGTAAGTATTCTTTTATGTTTTGAATCTCCGAACATATACTGATGACATCATCCGCATTGTTCATCTGCCCTTCAGGCACGCAAATCTCAAAGGAGTATTCTGCTATA
>JAEETB010000159.1 GCA_016286575.1 Prevotella sp. | reverse complement strand
CACATATAGGCAGTGGCCATTGGACTTGATGTGCGAGGCATCGCCTGTAAATGATGTGATATAGGTGTCTGCTGTGAGATTCCAAGTGCAGCCTTCGTCCAGCGTAACATCCACCTTGCCCGTCTCACTCGATACGGTGTCGCCTTCTGCATTGGTGATGTTGCCACCGATGCAGCCAGTGAAGGTGGAACCGTCAGTGAGCGTCAGCGTCAGTTCAGAGTCGCTGCCCACCAGGATGGTGCCTTCCAACTGCTGGCCAGTGGCATTGAGCGTAGCCTTGTTGCCGGCTCCGTGCCAACCGTCGGCACATACAGAGAGAAGTACCTTAGCAGGGTCGTTGTTCACGAGCTTAACGCCGTTGAGGGTGATGATGGCGTTGGTATTGGTGACATGAAAGAGATGGCCCTGACGGCTGGTGAGCGAACCGCCGTTCATGGTGAAATGCGAGTTGCCAGTAGCAGCATCGCCCGAGAACGACTGGAACAGCATGATGCCGTCGAGGAACTGGGCATGACTGTTACGTCGCGTGTTGCTGACGGTCATCTGGCAGTTGTTCAGCGTAATACTGTTCTTGCCCTCGATGACTGCGCCCTCCGACATAGTCGATGTAAGCACAGCATCACTCACGGTGATATCTGCTGTAGAATAAATGACGGGTGAGCCTTGTCCACTGCTGGTATAGTTGCCGCCCTCGACGGTCACTTTGCCACCGCCTCGATCGCTGCGTATCGGAGCCGACGAGCGACCACTGGTATTCACCATCAGATTCTTGGCCTTCGTCACACCACCGCCAGTGGTCATGATGCCGCCAGAGCCATTGCCAGTAGTTGTGATTTTCGTATCCTCGATGATAACCGTGGTTCCGTCACCTTCAGCACCGTTTCTGCCACCATTACCACCGTATGAGAACACGCCGTTGGCCCCCATTGCGCTACTGGATATAGTGCCGCCCTTGATAGTCGTGGTACTGCCGCCTTTCACTAGTAGTGCAGCATTCACGCCGTAGAAGCTGCAGTTGTCGCCGCCATCAGAGTCGCCGGTCTTGCTGATGGTAGGTTGTGAAACGGTCACAGCCTCCTTGGTAGAAATCAGCAGCGCACACTCGTCGATCTTACTGCTCTCATAGGTTTTGCCAGTCTCTATCGTTGCAGCTGTCAGGCTCGTCGCCCCTGAGTACTTGATATCCTTTTGTCGAGAGCCATGACCGCCAAAACCGCCTGGAGGCATGCCCATCTCGCCGCTCATGCTATTGCCGCCCATCAGGAACTCACGAACCCTGCGCTGGGAGTAGAACTGAGGCTTCAATTTCAGATAGCCCTCATATTGTTCATCGGAGAGCAACTTACGCATCTGCTCGTCATATTTTGATTGCTGTTTGTCGTGGTCATAGCTGGCTTGCTGTGAATCGCTGCCACCAGGAGGCATTCCTCCACGAGGTCCACCTTGCATGCCGCCGCCGAAACCACCAGCACCACCAGGGCCGCCCATGCCACCACCGGGCATACTACCTCCGAAGCCGCCACCAGGTCTGCCACCTCCACGATTACCGTCAGGTCTGCCTTGTCCCATAGGAGGACGTTGGTCTTTCATATTTTCCTGTTGTTCTCCTTCGATAAGCGTCTTGAACTTCTTGTTCAGCTTCGTCACCTTCTTGGCCTGCTTCTCGTCGAGTTTCAGCTCACTGATCATTTTCTCTGTCATCTGCTCCTGCGTCATTCTGACCCTCTTGGGTCTCATTACTTTAGAGTCCTGTCCGTTAGATTGGCTCTCTTGTGCCATTGCCGAGCCAGATAACATCATCAAGCTCAGCATTAAAATCATCACTTTTTTCATCTTGCTATTCAAAATTTTGCTGCGAAGATAGTAATAATGCAGATTTCGGCCAAAATTATTCTGCGAAGCGGGCGATTTATTCAGCATAATACTATTCGCCACGTTTGCATGGCTATGTGTCCAGGATGTCATTCTGTTTCCGTTGGGCGGAACGGCTGTAATTATCTAAACAGATATACCTATTTCTGATTAACCTGCTTATGCAGGACTTTGCTGGTTCGCAATACTTAAAACACTACGTTTTAGGTATTGCGTACCTTGTTTATTTACCGTACCTTTGCAGCCGATTTTATAATATCAACTATGACAAAGAGTATTAAGATTTCGGTTCTGTGGCTGCTGACCATCTGCGGGTTTGCGGCACATTCCATTTGTGATGTCCTTCCCATGTTCTGGGGCAAGAACATGGCCGTTGTTGCCACCGACGGCAACGTTGACCAAGGTATGATCGTGTTCATGATGACGCTCTCGTACCTTATTCCAGTCTGTGGCATACTCTGTGTGCTCTGGAAAGCAAAGGCCCTGAAAGTCATCAATGCCGTGCTGGCCGTGCTCATCGGCTTTTTCAACATCGCCCATGCGTTCATGGAACTGCCTTCGGACAACGCAGGTCAGTATGTCATCATGCCCATGATGATTATCGTTGGTATCGTGCTGGCATGGTACAGTATTAAGTATGTAAGGGAGGATTGAAAAACACCTTTGCAACCGAGTTGCGATGACTACACCGTACCTTTGTACCGTCAAACGAAAGAATAGGAATTATGGCAGACAAGATTAAGAGTTCGTACAAGTTTAGCAAGAGTTTCTATGATGATGCGATTACCCAAGGTAAGTGGTGGAGTAAGTTGTATTTCAAACTGCTCTGGGGCGGTGTCGATGATAACGAGATTGCCCGAAGGGTACTGAGTTGGATTCCCGATGATTTCAAGGGCAAGATGCTCGATGTACCTGTGGGGACGGCTGTGTTTACAACTGAGAAATACAGGCGGATGAAGCAGGCTGACATAACCTGTCTGGACTATAGTCAGGACATGTTAGAACAAGCTGAGTATAGATTTCGTGGTGCAGGCATCACCAATATCAAGGCTGCGATTGAGCGAGAGCAGAGTGATGCTTGCATCAACTCTGCCGAGCGTGAGCAGGCTCGACCGAAGGTCAAGACCATGCAGGGCGACGTGGGCGCACTGCCCTTTGAGGAAAGTTCATTCGATGTCGTGCTCTGTATGAACGGTCTGCATGTATTCCCCAACAAAGACAAGGCTTACTCTGAGATTCTACGCACATTAAAACCAGACGGCGAACTATTGGCCTGCTTTTACATTGCAGGTGAACAGAAGGTAGCCGACTGGCTTGCCAAGACCGTTATGACCCGCATGGGCTGGTTTACGCCTCCCTTCGACACGGCCAATGATGTGCGCCAGCGTTTGGAGCCTTACTACGATATCCTCGACTTCCACGTAGAAGGTGCCATGCTATATTTCAGGGCCAAAAAGAGATAATTAATTTGGTTTTTCGCTCACTTATTCGTACCTTTGCAACCGATGGATATACAGAGTTTCTTCACATCGCTTCTGAACGTGGTCTGCGAGATGGCTCCCTACCTGCTATTGGGATTCTTCATCGCAGGAGTGTTGCACGTATTCGTGCCGCAGAAGTTCTATGCCAATTATCTTTCGCGGAATAACAAGTTATCGGTGCTATGGGCGGCGCTGTTGGGCATACCTTTGCCACTGTGTTCATGTGGAGTCATCCCTACCGCTATCGGACTCAGGAACGAGAAGGCTTCGAAGGGCGCCATTGCCTCGTTTCTCATTGCCACGCCACAGACGGGCATCGATTCCATTCTGGCCACGTTCTCGCTGATGGGACTTGGCTTTGCCATTATCCGTCCTACAGCGGCACTTATTACGGGTGTCTGCGGTGGATTGTTGGTAAACCGTTTGGTTCGTGAAGATGACGTGAAGGAGGATGTGTCCGCTTCATGCCAAGTAGAAAGCGGAAACAGGATTTGGCGTGTATTGAAGTATGCCTATTATGATATGCTTCGCGACATAGGCCTGCGACTGCTTATCGGACTTGTTGTTGCGGCATTGATTCAGGTGGCTGTACCTGATGAGTTTTTCCTCAGTTTCGGCAGTCAACCACTGTTGCAGATGCTGGTTATACTGGTCATCGCCGTGCCGATGTATATCTGTTCGACAGGTAGCATCCCCGTGGCGGCGGCACTGATGATGAAGGGACTCTCGCCAGGAGCAGCACTGGTGATGCTGATGGCAGGTCCTGCTGTAAATCTCGCCTCCATACTTGTGATTCACAAGTCAATGGGACGTCGTTTTACATCGATTTACCTGATGACCATCGTGGGCTTTGCCGTCCTCTTTGGTCTCCTGCTCAATGCTACGGGAATCGACTTCGCCGTTGCTGCTCAGGATGCCTGTTGTATGGGGGCATCCGCACTACCCAGTCCGTTTAAAATCGTTTGCGCTACAGTATTAACATTATTAATTATATTTGCTCTTATGATGAAACTATTCAGCAAGTTTACAAGCAAAAAGCCGTTAGACCCCGATGTGACCGTCTATCGGGTTGAGGACATGCATTGCAGTCATTGCGAGGCTGCCGTAATTCGTGCCGTCGAAGATCTCCCTGGCGTAGAAAAAGCTAAGGCCAGTGCCTCTGCCAACACCCTCACTATCAAAGGATCTGCTACCGAAGAAGCCATCCGCACAGCGGTTGAAGGTATTGGTTATACATTCAAGGGAAAAGCCTAACTATTTCCAAAATTATCATTTATGAAAGAGCGAATACCTTTTGTAGATTGGCTGCGAGCAGTAGCATGTTTTATGGTGATGCTGGTACATGCATCAGAAAACTTCTATGGCGTTGTAACGGAAAAAGCCATAGCATGCTACATTTGCTGTGCCGTCACCACGAAGATCATCTCCCTGCTTCCTGGTAATAGACGACCACACTGGCCCCCGGTTTGAACATTAACTCATTGCCTAATGAGTAGAACACACGATCGAGCAAAGCACACAGCGAACCATTCGGACCGCCATAATACACGGGTGAGCCAATGACCAGTCCATCGATGCCATCTTTCACGGCTCTCCATACCTTATAATACAAGTCATCCCGGAAGGTGCATCTTGCACCATTCCTGCCACACATACCACAGGCGATACAACCTTGAACGGCCTGTTTACCAATGCTGATGATCTCAGTATCAACGCCTTCTTCGTTCAATGTCTTGGCCACCTCACTCAGAGCAATGAACGTATTGCCGTTCTCTCTGGGGCTTCCGTTTATCAAAAGTACCTTAGCCATAGTTCGAAATCATAAAGAATTGTAATAATGAGTGCAAATATACGAAAAAAAGGAGAATTACTCGTACCTTTACCAATAGTTTTAGTTACTTCTTTCTCCTGCCATCGTAATAAGAATCAACTTTTGTTAATTTTCGCTGCAAAGGTACGAAATAATTGGGATTTTTTTGTATTTTCGCAGCAAATTTGTGAATACGATGATTAGAAGAGCTGAAATAAAAGATATACCTGGTATCATAGAACTGCTGCATCAAGTTAACATGGTGCATCACGTACTGCGTCCCGACTTGTTTAAACCCTATACCACCAAGTATAAAGAACAGGAACTGGAGACCCTGATAGATGATGACAGTAAACCCATCTTTGTTTTTGAAGACGGAGCGGTCTTAGGCCATGCTTTCTGCATGATAACAGAAGTCAAGGATGACAAGTTGCTTCAGGACATCAAGACACTGTATATTGATGACATCTGCGTGGATGAAAAGGCTCGCGGCAAACACGTCGGCAAGGCGTTGTATGAGTATGTGCGCGATTACGCCCAGTCAATTGGATGTAACAACATCACCCTGAATGTCTGGGATGGCAACGATGCCGCTTTATCTTTCTACAAAAACATGGGCATGAAAGTACAGAAAACAACGATGGAAATTGTGCTTTGAATTATTACTAATCTAAGATAACATGAATCGTAGTCAAGAAATTATCCGTACCAGTTGGATAGGCATCGCCGCCAACGTGCTGTTGGCAGGCTTTAAGGCTGCAGTAGGCATTCTGGCCAGTAGCGTGGCTATCGTGATGGACGCCGTCAACAACCTGAGCGACGCGCTGTCGAGCGTCATCACCATCGTAGGTACCAAACTCTCCCAGCGTCCAGCAGACAGAAAACATCCCTTCGGTTTCGGGCGCATTGAGTACTTTAGTGCTATCATCATTGCCGTCATTGTTCTCTCGGCAGGTATCACCTCGCTCATCGAGTCGGTGAAGAAAATCTTCGACCCAACGGAGCCGGAATATACGATGGTGACGCTGGTGGTTATCGTGGTGGCCATCGTAGTAAAGCTCATCCTTGGCCAGTATGTGAAGCGTAAGGGCGAGCAACTGAAGAGTGACGCACTGATTGCCTCTGGCTCTGATGCGCTGTTTGATGCCGTCATCACGCTGGCAACACTTGTCTCGGCGGGTGTCATGCTGCTATGGGGTGTATCGCTCGACGGTATCCTTGGCGCACTGATTTCTCTCGTCATCATCAAGGCTGGTATTGAAATGCTGGCCTCACCAGTCAATGAACTGCTGGGCACGAGTATTTCGGCAGACTACGCCAAACAGATTCAGAAGGAGGTTTCCGACTTCGAGGGCGTTCATGGCGTGTTCGACCTGATACTGCACAACTACGGCCCAGACGTGAAGATTGGTTCGTTGCATATCAACGTGTATGATACGATGTCTGCCTACGACATTCATGGACTGACGCGACGAATTTCCACGCAGATGTACGAGCGTCATGGTATTATCATGACTGTCGGCGTCTATGCTGTTGCTACGGGCGACAACCGTCGTGCAGAGTTGCAGTCGAAGGTGATGCAGACCCTCGCCGCCCACAAAGATATTGTTCAGGTACACGGCTTCTACTATTCAGAGAAGAACAATTACCTTTCTGTAGATATCGTTCCTGATATCACCGTCCACGACGAAGTCGCCTTTGTCAGTCAACTCACCGCAGAACTTCAGCCGTTAGTACCCGACCAGCAGGTCGTCATAGTAGTTGATCATAATTACAGTGAATGATCAACACCTTCATGGAGCCTGTACTCCGTCGGCGTTACGCCCGTGTGTTTCTTGAAATAGCGGGCGAAGTTGTCAGCGGTGCCTCGGAGCCCACACTCCTGAGCAGTGTCACCGTTAGCAGCGGCACCAGCATCTTCGATGGCTTAGGCTACACCAATGCCACAATTATTGGTGGTTCCAGCGTCAGCCTCTCGTCTTATACCGGCGGCGGTAACCCAGGAGGTGGCGGCGGTCCTGGAGG
>JAEETB010000158.1 GCA_016286575.1 Prevotella sp. | reverse complement strand
CTTTGCAGCCAAAATAACTTAAGCATATGAAATTTGTCAGTTGGAATGTAAACGGGCTTCGCGCTTGCGAGGGTAAGGGATTCAGTGAGATTTTCCGTCAGTTGGATGCCGATTTCTTCTGTCTCCAGGAGACGAAGATGCAGGAAGGACAGCTCGATCTGGCCTTTGAGGGCTATCAGTCGTATTGGAACTATGCCGACAAGAAGGGCTATTCTGGTACTGCCGTCTTTACCCGTCACCAGCCTCTCAGCGTGACTTATGGCATCGGCATCGACGAGCACGACCACGAAGGACGTGTCGTCACGCTTGAGATGCCTGATTTCTACCTCGTCTGCTGCTACACGCCCAACTCTCAGGACGGTCTGAAGCGTCTTGATTATCGTATGACGTGGGAAGATGCCTTCCGTGCCTACCTCCAGCGTCTCGATGCTCAGAAACCTGTCATCCTTTGTGGCGACCTGAATGTGGCTCATGAGGAGATTGACATCAAGAATCCCAAGACCAATCGTCATAATGCAGGCTTTACCGACGAGGAGCGTGCCAAGTTCGGCGAACTGCTGGCAGCTGGCTTTACTGACAGTTTCCGCTTCAAATATCCTGATGAGGTGAAATACTCGTGGTGGTCATACCGTTTCCAGGCGCGTCAGAAGAATGCTGGTTGGCGTATTGACTATTTTGTCATTTCCGATCGTCTGCGCGAGCGTCTCGCCGATGCTGCCATCCATACCGATATCATGGGCTCTGACCATTGTCCTGTGGAGTTGACGCTTCGTTGAACGAAATCGGCTGTTGGCTGAATTATTTTGGCGGCTCTGGCACAAATGTCTACCTTTGCAGTGCAAAAAGACAAAACAATGATTGAATTACTGAAGCAATACGAGACCATTACACTCGACGAGATGAGAGATATCCGTCTGATGAACCGCATCGACACGAAGTTCGTGACTACGGTGCCCGTTCTTTGTCAGCTGCTCTCACTGGCTCGCGACGAGTACTACGTCCAGCAGGTCGACGGTGAGGTCATCGCACCTTATTATACCCTCTATTACGATACGGAGGACTGTGCGATGTACAACCGCCATGAGGCCGGACATCTTGTGCGTCAGAAGATCCGCGTGCGCTCTTACCTCCATGTGGGCTTGAACTTCCTGGAGGTGAAGACCAAGAACAATCATGGACGTACGAAGAAGAAACGTATCGCTGCCGAAGGCTTCGACCCCCATATCGGTGTCACTTCCCCCTTCCGCCTCCACGATTACGACGACTTCATCCGTACTTATCTGCGTTACGCCCCTGAGCGGCTCTCAGAGCATCTTGAGAATCACTTCGACCGCATCACCCTCGTCAACAAGGCCAAGACCGAGCGTCTGACGATCGACACGAATCTCTGTTTCCATAACCTCACCACGGGTGTGGATCGTCGGATGGACAATCTCGTTGTGATCGAGCTGAAGCGCGATGGTCTCCAGCCGTCGCCCATCCTTCCCAAGCTGCTCCAGCTGCGCATCTTCCCCCACGGGTTCTCTAAATACTGCATCGGCTCAGCCCTGACCGACAGCACCCTCCGCCGTAATCGCATCAAGCCCCGCTTGCATAGTGTGGAAAAAATAATGACGGCAACGCTCTAAAAAGTCCTAAAGTCCTGTAGTCCGTTGCTAAAAGAATAAATCGTAAATCGTAAATTCGTAAATCGTAAATAACATGGAGTTTTTCAATTTATCCAACGACTTCCTGATGATGTTTGTCCGTCTGTTGATCAACATCGTCTTCACATGGCTTATCATCGACCGCCTGTACTATCGTAAGAGCCGCCGCCGCGACTTCTACTTCACGTTTATGCTCATCTCCGTAGCCATCTTCTTCATTGTCTTCTTCATGATCTTCGTGCTCGAGGATCTGAAGGGCAAGACATCGATGGGTGTGGGTATCGGACTCTTCGGCATCTTCTCCATCATGCGCTATCGCACGGATGCCATGCCTGTACGCGAGATGACCTACCTCTTTGTGATTATAGCCCTCTCGCTGGTCAATGCCGTCTCTGTCAACGTGCCCCTCTTCGAGGTGCTTCTTACCAATGCCATCCTCCTGGTGGCTGTCTGGCTCTGCGAGCTCCACATCAAGACCCGTCCCTCGCGCATGATTCAGTACGACCGCATCGACCTGATCACGCCAGAGCGACGTCCGGAACTCATTGCCGATCTCGAGAAGCGTCTGGGTGTGAAGGTGCTCAAGGTCGAGATAGGCTCCATCGATTTCCTGCGCGACATGGCCATGATTCGCGTCAGCTACGAAGGCGACCACTCTGCCGTCAGCGAGGAACTCAAGCTTTCCAAAGATCAACTCAAACAATTCTAGACAATGAAAAAGTTTCTTTTACTTTTTTCCCTTTTTCCCTTTTTCCCTTTAAGCGCGTCAGCGCAATCCGACGATTTCGGTCTCGACTTCGAGCTCGAGGTCGAGAAGAAGCTCAGCAAGCAGTGGAGCCTGGGGCTCGAGGGAGAAGTGCGTACACGCGACAACACCAAGACCATGGACCGTTGGAGTGGGGGACTCAGTGTCGACTATAAGATTGCCAAGTGGCTCAAGGCCTCGGCTGGCTATACCCTCCTTTACGATAACAACGAGAAGATTACCTATAAGACCAACGGTGCTGTCAACAAGGAAGCCCACTACTGGGGCGTGCGCCATCGCTTCAATGTCTCACTGACGGCTTCGCAGAAGTTCGGCAATTTCAAGTTCTCGCTCCGTGAGCGCTGGCAGTACACCTATCGTCCTGCGAAGACTGTCGACCGTTGGGATGTCGACGATGAGGAGTGGGAGAGCCATACCTACAGCGGCAAGGGCAAGAATGTGCTACGTAGCCGGCTACAGGCCGAGTTCGACAAGAAAGGCCTCGCCGTGACGCCCTATGCCAACGTGGAGTTCTTCAATGCCTGGAGCCTGCAGAAGACCCGCTTCAATGTCGGCCTCGACTGGAAACTCTCCAAGCAGCACACCCTCGGTGCCTTCTACCGTTATCAGATTGTCCGCGATGATGACGACGACAACGAGCCCAACATCCACATGCTCGGCCTCAGTTACAAGTTCAAGTTCTAGAATTTGTTTATTTCATTTGTTTTTTCCCCCCACGGATATAGAGGCCTTTCGTGGGTGGAGCCTGCAATAGCCGCCCGTTGAGATCATAACAGCACTTGCTGTCGACTGAACGGGCGATGCCATGGATACCCGCAGGCATTGGCGGCCCCATGTTGATGGTCAGCGACAGGTCATCCGTCTGGTTCTCCCGCCCTTCTACACCATAGGGCGACAGGTCTTTCAGCATACTGCAGAGCATATTGTAGCAGCCAGGCATCAGCTTGTTGATCATGTCGTCTGAAAAACGTTCTTGGATCTTCTCCGTATTGACCTTGTACTCGTCGCCTTCGGCATGGATGACAAAGGCTTTGGCCATATTATTCGCCAAGACCGTGACCGTCGGTTCAAGAACGCTGACGCCCTGTTCACTATATTTCTCCCTGAGCTTAGCCATCCCCATCTCCCTCATAGGGCGAAAAGCAGCCTCATGGAGACGGACCTTCGCACTGTCGGGAGAGAACTCGTCATTCCCTGCTATGCTGGTGATATGACCTGTGGCTACCTTCAGTTCTGAAAGGTCTGTACTGAACGACAGTTCACGGTAGTCGCAGGGATACGACACCAGCGAGCCAGTAGCGATGTCATAGATAGGCTCCGTCAGGCTTTCGTTAAAGTCTTTGGCGATGTCGGAGGTATGGAAGTGACCCGTCAGGATGACCCTCACACCGGCATCAATCAGCCGTTGACGGATCTCGTCGGAATGATAGATGACCGTCGTGTTGACAAACAGGTCGGCATTGGTGATATGCAGGTTGAGCGCATGGTGCATCATGACGATGACCTTCTTGCCGGCAGCTGTGGCATCAGAAGCCTGCTTACAAACCCAGTCGAGCGTCCCGTTGGAAAGACTGCCATCCTTACCGGAGTTGATACCGATGACTACGAGTCCGTTCACAGGTTCGCAGCAGTAGGTCTTCGACAGGCCATCAAACTCTGCCCCCGCTCCGTAGCCATAGTCGGCATAGAGCCTGGCAAACTCGTCCAGTGAGGGCGATGCCATTGGGATGGTGCTTTCACCATCGTAGGCCACCGCCTTTTCACCCATGTCTATATCGTGGTTGCCAGGGATGACCAGCGTCATGATACCTGCCGCCTTCAGCTCGTCGAGCTTCTTCACCACATACTCATGACTGACCGTCTCACCATCTTTCGTCAAGTCGCCCGTGATCAGCACCAGCTTCGGCTGGATGGTCTTGATACGCTCAACGGCCTCGTCGAGCAAGGGCTGACTGAAGTCAAGCAGGGTGCGGCTATCAGCCAGCAGATCCCTCCAGGCAGGGCCGTCTTTGACCAATAAAGTCGGTGCCATCAGATGGAGGTCCGACAGCACAACGATCTTGGTCTGGGCGACGATGGCCTGAGTCATCAGCAGACACAGTATGACGACGTGGAGTTTTCTCATATCAGTACTCCTCTAAGTCCTTGACCAATTGTATTTTCTCCTGAAGGATGGAGATAGCACCAGCGATTTCCTTGCCGAGCACATTGATCTGGTCGTGGATTTTCCTGTAGTTGGCCTTGTCCCACACACTCATACGGTCATAGATCACCATGGGTGCAGACTCCCCAGGGAACTGTAGGGCCACATAAGGCAGGTATTCCTCTTGATCCGCGTTTGCCTTGTAGGTGACTAAGCTGCTACGGGCTGCGGTGGTATGGCCTTTCAGCGAGTAACTGATGTCCACATTCTGGTTTATCTGCTGTGTATAGGCATCTACGGCGGCGTATCCAGGACTCTTGCCATAGAGGTTACGGATGTTGTCAAGTGCCTTCATACAGGTTGAGATATCATTGACCTTTCCCTTGGCGACAATCTTATTGTGAATGACAGCCTGAAACTCATCGGCGACACCGCCATCGAGCACTGCGAGAAAATCAGCGAAGACACTTTGGTTGTTGAGGCTATTCAATTTGTTGATGTCGACCTTAAAAACATGAGCACCTCTCACGGTCATGTTGAGCTTCTCCACACCGTCGAAGATCACATCCATGTCAACATCGAGGACATCCCCTGTATAATGGTCGAAAGACACGTTGTAGGTGTCGTGATGACCATCAAAGCTGGGGGTCAGTGAAAAGGCTGCGTGCCATTCATCACCCATGACCGAGATGTATTGGAAGGGCGAAATCGAAGTCAGGCTTAAGGTACCGGGCATCTCCAAGCCGTCGGCAGTCTTCAGCATGACCTCCGTCTGTTTGGGGAACTGCATAGCGATGGGAGTGATGTCAGCGTATCGTTCGACAAAGAAGCGCACGCCGTCTTGATCGTCGCTGAACTTCATCGTCATACTGGTGCTACGCCCGTCCTTGTCGATGTGCTCAACCATAAAGACGTCGCTCTCACCCACTGTGGCCTTACCGTCCTGAAAGGTCACCTTCAGGTGGCCGAACACCTTATAGGCATCCATTATCATAAACCCAGGAATCTCGCTAAGGTCCTCCTCGGTCATGGCGAAACGATCTTTCATGCGCTTGCGCACCACCGCATTCTCTTCCTCGCTCAGATCCTCAAAGAAGACGTTCTCAGCATTGAATAAGACGCTTTGGATGATCTCATATTTCAGTTCCTTCAGCGCCTCTGCGTCCATACTCGCCATGATATCACTCAGACCCTTCAGGACTTCTCTGCCCTTATCGAGGCGGACATCCTTAGATGCCTCATCCAACACGCCTGACAGTGCGGCCTCAAATTCCAGACGTTCCGGATTCTCCATGGGCTGCGGATTGACCGGCTCTACCGGATTCTCTTCGTAAAAACACGAAGACAACGTGCCTGCGCTGCAGATCAGGACTGCGGTAAAAACCCAAGATAAGACCTTTTTCATACCGATTATATTATTGAGTCATACTTATGGGCACAAAGATAGCAAAATTATTCCATTCTACCAAACTATCTATGGTAAAAGCTCCAAAAAACTTTGGTAGTCTCAAAAATATCCCTTACCTTTGCACCTATGATGAGAAAGAATTTGCTTTGGATATTAACCGTCATCCTGTATGGGAGCCTCGCTATGACTGTTGTATCGTGCTCCAAGGACGATGATTCAGGGACTCCTGAACCAGGAGCGGAGTTCAAGGCTATGCTGAAGAGTTTGGATTGGGGAAGCGATACTTGTTTCGTTTATGGTCACAAGACACCCGATGTGGATGCCGTCACCTCTGCACTGTCTTATGCAAAACTGATGAAGACACTCGGCTACAATTGTAAGGCCAAGGTGTCGAGTCCCATGAATCGCGAGACGCAGTTTATTGCCAAGCATTTCGGCTTCACCCTGCCGGCACTGAAAACGTCGGTAGTGCCTCAGACGCGACTCATCCTGACTGATCACACGGACTATGCACAATGTGTGGACGGCGCCCGTGAAGCCATCATCCTCCAGAAGATCGACCACCATGTAGAGGGCGATATCGCTGATGCGGGCATCCCCTACGTGCGCCGTGAAATGGTAGGTTCCACTAATACCATCATCTACGAATGCTTTAAGGAGTCGGGTGTCACCATCGATGACGAGACGGCACGTATCATGCTCGCTGGTATCGTCAGCGACACGCGTAACCTCTCAAAGTCCACCACCTGCGGCATCGACTCCGTGGCCTGGCTGGCACTCTCCTCGCAATTAGGTATCTCCAGCGACTCTATGGCAGTCATCAACTATCTGATGGAAGAAGCAGCCTACGACTATTCTGGCATGACTGATGAAGAGATCCTATTGTCTGACTATAAGGACTATGAAATCAACGGCCACTTGATTGGCTTCGGAAGTCTTGTATATAAAGAGGCAGAAATGGATGCCTTCATCATGCAAATGCTGGCTGCTATGGTTGAGGTCCTGATGCAAAAAGACCTTGAGATGCTCTTTGCCAAAATCGACAACCTGGTGCCTAACACAGGAATCGACAAGGCTGTGAAGCCGTACATCGAGAACGGAACCTACTTTATCTATTTTGGCAAGGATAGTCAAAGGGTGGCCGAGGCTGTGTTTGGAGCGTCGTTACGTGAAGGCGTATGCTTTACCACTGAGAATCTATCACGCAAGCAGATCGTGCCTCGTATCACCGCAGTACTTTAAATCAAACAAAG
>JAEETB010000157.1 GCA_016286575.1 Prevotella sp. | reverse complement strand
GTGGTGTCGACTTAGCTGTGATGATAGTACCGTCCTCAAGTTCCATGGCAGCAGCCTGATGGCCACTCTGGATTTTCCGCTCGTAGGCGGCGACAGTCACCTTGCGGAAAGCTGTCGAGATCTTTGCTTGGTTGAAGAGCAAACGAATCTTATTCACCTCGCTCTCATTGTCAGCTCCATCGGCCATCTTGTTGGTGGCTGCATAGAAACGACGGATAATTTCATTACGGCTTGCATCACAGCAGACATCATCGTCGCAAATGCAGAACCCCACCATGTTGACACCCATATCTGTAGGTGACTTGTAAGGGTTCTCGCCGTAGATACCCTCGAAGAGTGCATTCAGCACAGGGAAGATTTCGACGTCGCGATTATAGTTGACGGCAGTCTTGCCGTAAGCTTCCAGATGGAAAGGGTCAATCATGTTCACATCGTTGAGGTCGGCAGTAGCAGCCTCATAGGCGATGTTTACTGGATGCTTCAGCGGCAGGTTCCATACAGGGAAGGTCTCGAACTTTGCATAACCAGCTCGGATGCCGCGTTTGTTCTCGTTATAAAGCTGAGAGAGACAGGTCGCCATCTTGCCGCTACCAGGCCCAGGTGCTGTAACGATAACCAACGGACGCGAGGTCACTACATAGTCGTTCTTGCCAAATCCCTCGTCGCTGGCAATCAAGTCCACATTGTGAGGATAGCCGTCGATGGGGTAGTGGATGTACGACTTAATGCCCTCTCGCTCCAGACGATGACGGAACTGATCGGCTGCATGCTGGCCGTTGTAATGGGTAATGACTACAGAACCCACCATGAAGTCACGACGCATGAACTCATCACGCAGTCTGAGTACATCCTCGTCATAGGTGATGCTGAGATCAGCACGAATCTTGTTTTTCTCGATGTCATCAGCACTTACTACGATGACGATCTCGATTGAGTCGCGCAGCTCACCCAGCATACGAAGCTTTGAGTCGGGCTTGAAACCAGGCAGCACTCGCGATGCATGATGATCGTCGAACAGTTTGCCACCAAGTTCCATATAGAGTTTGCCGTCAAACTGAGCGATGCGTTCACGAATATGCTCAGATTGTAGCTTGATATATTTGTCGTTGTCGAAACCTATTTTCATATTATTTATTCTTGTATATTCGGGAGTTCGAGACCAATGCCTTTCTTCTTATCAACAACCTTCAGCACGAAGCCGAGAATCAAGGCTGCTACACCCAGAGAGGCCAGCATCACCAATGGTGCCGTATAGTCGAACTGTGTAGGATCAGTTACGCCAGGATTCGTTTGGTCGAGTACTTTGCCAATCAGCAAGGGGAACAGCCAGAGACCGATGTTCTGAATCCAGAATATCAGCGCATAGGCAGAACCAATGACCTTGGCATCCACCAGTTTGGGTACTGAGGGCCATAATGAAGCAGGAACCAGTGAGAAAGAAGCACCCAGAACCAGAATGGTTGTATAGGCGATGATGATACCTCCTACAGCATTGCCCTTGAACATCGGCAGTACGAAAGCAAACGTTAAGTGACAGGCAATCAGGAGAATACTTCCCAACACCAACATAGAAGCTGCCTTACCATGATGGTCGAGATAGCTACCCAAGATAGGCGTAATCAGTACGGCCAACAATGGGAACACGGCGAAGATGGACTCTGCTGACTGACGCATGTAACCCATATAACAATAGGTGACAAGTGCAACAATCGACAAGCCGAGCAGACTATACTTCAAGTTTGTCTTCTTCTGGAAGTTGCTGGCGAAACCTGCGGCAGCCACAATCAGCATGATGATATACTGGACAATCGTCACACTTGAAGAAGCCCAGAATGAATCAGCATCAGGAGCAGTCAGCGTCAGGTTGCACTGCAGCATGTTCACAGCGTATTTCTGGAAGGGGAAGATGGCGGAATAATACAGTACACAAAGCAGAGCTACAATCCAGAAGCCAGCATCCGTCAGGATCTTACCAAGGTCTGAAACCTTGAAGGGATCGTCCTTCTCCTCAGCCTCTCCTGTCTGTGAATCCAACTTCTGATCCATGAAGAAGTAGACAATCGTCATGATAAGGGCGATACACATCAATACGACTCCAAAGGCGACAGAACGGCTGACACTCACCTCACCACCCAGACGGGCAAAGAAAGGTGAGAAAATCATACAGGTAGCTACGCCCAGACGAGCCAGCGCCATCTCAGAACCCATCGCCAGCGCCATCTCACGTCCCTTGAACCACTTCACGATTCCTCTCGAAACGGTGATGCCTGCCATCTCACAGCCACAGCCGAAGATCATGAATCCACAGGCTGCAAACTTAGCCGATGCTGGCATGCCCTCATAGAAGGGCGAAACACCTAACTCGTCAAAGATGGGAATGTAGTTCAGGTTATTGTTGAACCAGGTCTCGAGGCCAGTTCCCATGAAACTCTCGCTCACAGCGTACCATTTAATGCAGGCTCCGATGAGCATGACTGCTGCTGAAAGTACAGCTGTGAAACGAACGCCCATCTTGTCGAGGATGATACCCGCAAAGATGAGGAAGAAGACGAACACGTTGAGGAATACCTCTGAGCCTTGCATCGTACCAAATGCAGTAGAGTCCCAACCACGGGTCTCTTGCATCAAGTCCTTGATGGGCGAGAGGATGTCCATGAAGATATAGCTGCAGAACATCGCCATAGCGAGTAACAGCAACGCTGTCCACCGCATAGCGGCAGAATCGCGCAGGGTCTTTTGAATTGCTTGAGTCATTATCGTTTTGTTTAATTACTTTACTTACTTTAACCAACGATCCAGCCAGTTGAAGAATGTACGCTGCCAAAGGATGCCGTTCTGTGGTTTCAGTACCCAATGGTTCTCATCTGGGAAGATGAGCAACTCTGCAGGGATTCCCTTCATGCGAGCTGCATTGAAGGCAGACATACCCTGAGTGTAGTTGATGCGATAATCCTTTTCACCATGTATACAGAGGATAGGTGTATCCCAGTTCTCAACGTATTTATGTGGTGAATCGTGGTAAGTCTGTTTGGCATTGGGCAACTGAGGACGATGCCAGTAAGCCTCGTCGTATTCCCAGTTAGAGAACCAGTTCTCCTCAGTCTCGAGATACATGGCTGCAAGGTTGAAGGCACCATCGTGAGCGATGAATGCCTTGAAACGCTTCTCATGATGACCTGCAAGATAGTATACGCTGAATCCTCCGAATGATGCACCAACAGCACCCAGATGATCCTTGTCTACATAAGGCAGGTTCTCTGCTGCTTCGTCGATAGCAGCCAGATAGTCCTTCATGCACTGACCAGACCAGTCGCCAGAGATTTCCTCAAGCCACTCTTGTCCGAATCCTGGCAGACCACGACGGTTAGGTGCAACCACCACATATCCTTGTGAGGCCATAATCATGAAGTTCCAACGATAGCTCCAGAACTGAGAAACAGGACTCTGAGGACCACCCTCGCAGAAGAGCAGGGTAGGATATTTCTTGCTCTCGTCGAAGTTCGGAGGCAGGATAATCCATGTCAGCATGTCTTTTCCATCGCTGGTCTTTACCCAACGCTGTTGAACTTTGGGCTTGGCAAGTTGGTCCAGAATGTGCTTGTTCTCGAAAGTCAACTGAGAAATCTCTGTCTTCTCAGGCTTCTTGAAGTTTGGTGTGACAATATAGAGATCAGCCGGCGATGTATAGTTATGACGTTCCATCAGCAGCTGTTTGCCATTGTTCATCAGATGGATAGAACCAAAGTCATCCCAGGTATCTGTCAACTGCTTCAGTTCGCCCTTCCAGTTGATGGCATAAAGATTCTCTGTGGCATGCCAAACACCTATGAAATAGATCATGACATCCTTGGAGTCACTCCATACAAAGTCATCAACATTCGAGTCAAAACTCTCTGTCAGGTATTTCTTCTCGCCGGTAGCTAAGTCATAGCAGCACAGACGGTTACGGTCGGCCTCATAGCCGTTGCGCTCCATCGAGAGCCAGGCAACGTACTTGCCATCAGGTGAGAACTGGGGATTGGTGTCGTAGCCTACATTATTCTTAAGATTCTCTGCTGCATTCACCTTCTGATACTTCATAGAGGTTGTTGGATCAATCTCTGGCTCTACATAGTCAGCAGGCTTGCAGAGGTTCTTGGTCTCGCGCGTACCTATATTATATATATAGATATCAGAATCGGTGGAGATAGAGTATGCCAGACCAGTCTTCTTGCGACAGGTGTAGGCGATGCTCTTCGAATCAGGACTCCATGCCAGTTGCTCGATGCCGCCGAATGGTTCCATCGGACACTCGTAAGGCTCTCCATCGAGGATGTCAATGCCATCCTTAATGCCTTCCTCAGTCACCTCAGCCATGAAAGGATGCTGGATAGACTCTACATAGTGATCCCAGTGACGATACATCAGGTCTGTTACCAAGCGTCCACTGGCTTTAGGAAGATCATCTGGATTCTTCTTGATGATCTCATGGAAATCAATGCTATGCAGCAGGATAACCTTCTTGCCATCGGGCGAGAACTTGAATCCTTCAATGTCCTTCGAGGTCTTGGACAGCTGTTTGCGATCGGAGCCGTCAGCGTTCATTGTCCAGATCTGGCCACCTGTGAGGAAAGCAATCTTTTCATTGTACCAGGTAGGATCAGTCTCGCTCTTCGAACCTGTGGTCAGTGTCGTATTACTTGTACCGTCAGCGTTGATGACTGCAATTTTCTGCTGGCTCTTATTGGCCTTCACACTATAGTAGCCTACCTGATAGACAATCTGCTTGCCATCAGCACTGGCTTCTGCAGCACCAATACGCCCCATGGCCCAAAGAGCCTCAGGGGTCATCAGGTCGCTGGTGAGTTTGATGTTCTGCTTGCCGATTTTCACTTCTTCTGCTTTACTAGGTGTGCCCAGGATGACCAGGCTTACCAGGATGATAAAGATGTTTTTAGTTCTCATATTCTTATCTGTTTTGGCGTTGACGCTGCATCTCTTCAGCCTGCTTCTGCATGGCCTCCAGGCGTGCAGCCAGTCCGCTGGTCTTTTTCTTGGGGTTATTCTTGTTCTCCTGATACTTGGCCTCGAGGATAGCAAGGAGTTTCTCGTCGTTCGTCGTCTTGCGGAGTGTCCACATGATGGCTGCAGAGAAGAACAGTGAGATGAAGTAGTAGAAGTTCAGACCTGAGCTGTAATCGTTGAACATGAAGAAGAACATCACTGGCATGAGGTACATCATCCACTGCATCAATTTCATTTGCTCAGCCTGCTGACCTACCATCTGATCCTTCTGCTGACGCATGGTCATATAGCTGTAGAGCACGTTGGATACACAGAAGAGGATACAGGTCAGTGAAAGGTGATCGCCAATACCCCAGATCTGTGTACCCCATTCAATGATGGGGTCGTATGTCGAGAGGTCGTCGATCCAAAGGAATGACTCACGACGCAACTGGATGGCGTTTGGCACGAAGTTGAACATTGCAATCCAGATAGGCATCTGGATCAGCATGGGCAGACAGCCACTCAGAGGCGAAACACCATATTGGGCATACATCTGCATCATAGCCTGCTGCTTCTTCATCGAATCCTCAGGCTTGTCGTATTGCTTTGTGGCCTCGTCGAGTTTTGGTTTCAGCACGCGCATCTTAGCTGATGACATATAGCTCTTCTTCACCATCGGGAAGGTGATGGCCTTCAGTAACAGAGTGATCAGAATGAGCACAATACCCATCGAGAAGCCCCAAGATGTGAGCCAGTCGAAAACGTAGATCGTGAAGAAACGGTTGATGTAGCGGAAGAGGGGCCATCCCAGGTAAACGAGCTGCTCCAGGTCGAGGTCTTTGCCGAAGGTACTCTGCTCCTCAACATCCTTGATCAGACGGAAGTCGTTGGGTCCGATATACATCTCAAATTCTGAAGGGCGCATGCCAGAGGGATCAAAGGCTGTCTTCATCTTGGCATTAAACTGCTTCAGATAGCCAGTGCCTTTCTCCTGTGGAATGCTTGTCATCAGTGAATTGGCTGCAAACTCGTCTTTCGCAATCAGAGTGGCTGAGAAGAACTGGTTCTTGAAAGCAACCCAATCGAGTTGTTCCTCAATTTTCTCATCGATCTTCTCTGATGTCTCACTCAGATAGTCTGTACCACCATTTTTCTCCTTATAGGTGAGGGTAGAGTAGCGGTTCTCAAAAGTGAAACCCTTCTCCTGCTGGCGCACCATATCAGACCATTCGATATCCATCTCCTTGTAGTTAGGAGCGAAGATACCGTTCAGTCCGTTGGCTGCAAATGTAAAATGGAGCATGTAGTCTGGTCCCAGCCAGTAATTGAATACGATGCTACCGCCATTGCCTGCTTGAGCCGTCATGGTGACAGTTGAGTCAGAGACGTTGGAAGGTGTGAAGAACAGATCTTTGGTAATGATGTTCTCCGATTTGCCAGCCAGCATGAAGTTCATCTGTTGAGTCTTGCTGTCGAAGAGGGTCAGGTCCATCTTGTTGTCCTTATCCTCAAAGCCTTTGATGATAGCCTTGCTGATGGTACCTCCCTTCGTGTCGAAAGTCAGTTCCACTTTCTCGTTCTTCAGCACCACCGACTGGTTTTCACCGTTCAGTGCGGCAAAGAAAAGGGCAGTAGAGTCACCTTGGGCTGCAGCTTCGGCCTGAGCCTTACGGGCTTCTTCGTTGGCTTTCTGCTGTTTGGCTGCATTATCCTTAATGGCAGCAGCGATACTGTCTTGTTTGCGTGCGGCTTCAATTTCCTCAGCGGAGGGCTGGTTGTACCAGCTGAATCCAATCAGGACCAGTGCAATGAGGACGAAACCGATTAGAGTGTCTTTGTTCATCTATTTTTGGTTTATTTATTAATGTACGCGTTAAATCAAGGTGCAAAATTACGAAAAAAAAGCGAAATGTATGCAATCTATTGGAAAAAAATCGTAACTTTGCATTTAGTTATGAGAAAAGTAGCATTTATATTAGCGGTATTTTCAGCGCTCAGCGCCAGTGCCGCACAGCCAAATGACAGTGTTGACGGACGTTTTTATCGTCTGTTTGCCCCAACGACGTTTTATCACAATGTTGCTGATAAGTCGTTGGCACTCAACTCAGAATCAGCAGGAAAGGATCAGGTTGTCGATGCTGTTGATGCCGCCTTGCTGAATGTTTATCTGAATCGCCCAGACCTTGTGAAGGCCACAGAGACCGAGTTGAAGGAGTCTGGTGACATCCGCAATGATGTTAATCTGCCTATAGAGAATAAG
>JAEETB010000156.1 GCA_016286575.1 Prevotella sp. | reverse complement strand
TATTGTCCTGGTTCGACAGAAATAATAGATTATCGGAAATATAAGAAATTGTCAAGTAGACCGTAAAATTCTCATGTCGCTTTCCTATGATTGAGGGCGCAATGGGGCCTGCCCCCAGTGTGCATGACAGACGCATAGATGCAAATACTCTGAAAGGATGTGGCACTTCTGACCTTTGCGACCCCAAAACATAGGGGTACAAGGGACGGAAGGGTCGCTTATTATTGCTTTGAATGATTAAAAAATCATAAATTTCAACGAAATCGTGCAAGGTTTGGGGTACTTGTCAGTTATATAGGTAGAAAGAAGAAAAAAGCAGGTTATGAAGTTGCATTCGATGATACTCAGTCTGATAATGGTGGCAGTCTTGTTGCCAATGTCTTGTGATACTGACAGTTCGACGCTGGATAGCTCGCCAGAGTCGCTATACGCCGTTATCAAACCAGAGGAGGAAACGCTGATTGATATCCTCCCCAGCGACTATGTGCTGACGCTCAACGATATTATTGCCGTCAACCCTGAGACGGGTGAGTTTAAGATGAAGAATACGGAGCGCATCGACTCGAAGAGTTATCCCATTCCTGTGCAGTACGTTATCATGTTCTATAGTAACGGAGAATACTTGTTCTCTGCCAAGCTCAACAGCTCTATATCGAGCTATTTGCCCAGCGGTTTGACGTTTTGTCATTTCCTGACAGACAAGAACGGGCAGGCCCGCTATGACCTTGGAGCTACACGGTTACAATATGAAGACGGAACGGTAGAGGGCAATCTCACTGACGAGCAGGAAAAAGGTATCAAGCGGTTGTATCAGATACTTCAAAGAGCCGGCAAAGTCAGAAGTAACATCGATTACGACTTCGAGTTCTAATGATCAGCGATGATGGCGAATAGTCTTCTGAGTTCGTCAGATTCCATTATTTTTTATATTTTTTTGTACTTTCGGGGTTAGGAAACAGCTCTTGTTATTCGTTATAGGGATAAAGAGCAAACAAAGACAATGCTTGAGAAAGAAGAAACAGAGCAACTGTTCAGAGAGCAGGCTGAGAGGATGCACAGGCTGGCGACAACGATGCTTCACGATGAAGAGGAGGCACGCGACGCAGTGAGTGAGATCTTCGAGCGATTGACGAATGGCGCCATCCGCCTCCCTGCGGAGAAGCCTGAGAGCTATCTCTTCGTCTGTCTCAGGAATCTCTGTCTGGATCAGATCCGGAAGCTGTCGCTCAGGGAACGGATAGAACGCCATCTGACGATGGAATCCCCCAGTCTGACACCTGTCGAATCGGAAGAGCAGCTGCTCATGGAGATGATGGAATACGCAGAAGAGATGATGACCCCTCAGACGTGGCGCGTCTTCCAGATGCGATTCGACGAAGGACTATCCTATCGTCATATCTCCGAACAACTCGGCATCAGTCAGGTGGCTGTCTACAAACACCTAGCACACGCATTGCAATTGCTCAGACAACAATTTAATCCGAAAGAAAAATGAAAGAGGACAAGATGGAAAGGCTGCTTAAAGCCATGGAGAATCCTGGTGACTACACCGATGAGGAACTCGAACAACTGTTTGAGGATGAGGAATTGCGCGACTGCTATAATATGGCCATCAAGGCTGAACAGGGGTTCAGGCAGCGCAGGGAGCAGGCAGAGTTGCATCCCTTGGCGACACATCATATATGGCTGAAGGTGGCAGCCGTCTTTATAGGTCTCATCATGCTCTCAGGCATCACCATTGCCGCTATCCAGTATATACGCTATATCGACGACAAGCAGACGGTACAAAAGCCCCCTGTCACTACGGTCCAGCCACAGCCCGTAGCTGAGAGTAATGAACCAGCCGACACCCTGCGCACCTTCGAGAACGAGGAGTTGGAGGATATCCTCTCAGAGATAGCCGCCTATTACCATTTGCGCACTGAATTTCGCGATGACGAGATACGCCATATCCGCCTCTATATCAAATGGAACAAGGCGCAAAGTGCTGAGGCGATGGTAGAGCGGCTTAACGGCTTCGAGAAAGTGAATGTCATCTTGGATAAGGACTTACTTTGTGCAGAATAACCATGAGACACACCCTGTACCTTATTATATTATTAGGTGCTGTAGCTTTCCCGTCGAGCGCACAGCATGTCTTCCGCAGCACATCGCTTTCTGATGCACTTATCCAGCTCGATGAGTCGTCGAAACGCTATGATGTGAATTTCGTGTACGATGAACTTGAGGACTTCACTGTCAGTAAAACAATCAAGAAAGGACGCCCCTTGCCTGATGCCGTGCGTGAGGTCTGCGGCTTCTATCCTGTGAAGGTGAGAGTGAAGGGACGAGACATTTTCGTGGAGTGTATCAAGAAAGACCGTACGAAACTTATGGGAAGACTTGTTGACGGTGAGCGCCAGCCCGTTGCTTATGCTAATATCACGTTGTTTGACCCATTCGATTCCACATACATAGGAGGTGGTGTGAGCAATGAGGCTGGCGATTTCGTTATCCCCTGCAGTGCTGAGAAGGCGAGGGTACATATCACCTGTATCGGCTTCAAGACGGTCGAGCGAATCATGCCCATCAGTCAGGTAGGCACTATTCGCATGGAGATGGAGAACTATTATCTCAACAGTATCAGCGTCAATGGTCATCTGGCAGTCTTCCGTAATGAGGCTGATCGCCTGCAATACATCGTGGCCAACGATCAGTATGCCAAGGGACATAACGCCCTCGAACTGCTGAGCCGAGTGCCAATGGTGACGATGATGAATGGCTATGCCAGTATCTTGGGAAAGGGTGAGGCTGGTTTCATGTTCAATGGAAGGGTGATGATGCAGGGCGATGAGGCTATCCGTCAGAAACTCTGGGCGTTGCAGGCTGAGGATATTGAGCGCATCGAGGTGATTTCCAATCCCTCTGGCAGATACCAGATGGATTCAGGAGGCGGCTATATCAACATCGTGACGAATCACGACCAGACGTTAGGCTGGCGAGGCGACATCACAGGACAGATAGGCAGAAGCGATGACTGGAGCGAGCTGCTCAGCGGTACTGTCAGCTATGCCTCGAAGGTATTTGATATGACTGCTGGTGCCAATATCGAGCAGAAAAAGGGAACCACAGACGACAATACTACCTATAAGATCTATAATGGATACGACTTGTTATCATCTATGATCTCCAATACCCGCCAGGAACAGACAGACAAGAATATCGGCACCAATGTCTCATTGAGATTCATGCCCATAAAGAATATCGAGTTGGGTGCAATAGCCAGTTACCGCCACCAGCGTTCGTATATGGATATCAGGGATGAAACCTCCTTCGTGGGCACCAAGTATTCTGATGGACAGCAGGTACCCAATTCTCCTTCGAACACTTTCAGTCTGACGGCCTATTGCGACTGGACGCTCGACTCTCTTGGCAAGCAGCTCAGTCTGACATTCAATAATTATAAGGAGAACGATGATGTTATCTTCACCATCTCAACCTCGATACCATCAGGCAGCTATTACAGGTCGAGATGCAGTTCGGAAAGCGACTACCTCATCCGTTCCATGAAACTCGACTTCTCGCTGCCCTTCCCATTGGTTACCTTCGAGACGGGCGTGGCCTATACCCATGTCCACAACGAGGCCTACGTCTCAGACAAGCGCATCCTTATGGGTCTGCCACGTTCATGGTCTACAGATTACGATTATCAGGAGCGAACGAAAGCCTTTTACCTAAATGGCACCAAAACATTCTTCCAAAGGCTGACAGCCAGGGCTGGCCTCAGGTTTGAGTGGACGGCCTTGAGAGGCAGAGACCGTATTGATGTGCCTGTGACGGACCTCACTTACAATCCTTATACTGGCACTATGTTGAGTATGAATAGTAAGAACAATCGCGACTATAGCAAAGTGCTGCCCTCGCTTCTGCTGAACTATCGCTTCAAGGAGCGTCAGCAACTGAGTCTGGACTGGTACATGGGCATCAGTCGCCCAAACTTCTACTATCTGAACCCCTTTGAGGTCTATACCTCGTCCACGTCAATCAAGACGGGTAATCCTGCCCTGCTGCCCAGCACGAGCAATAATGTGGAGTTGAGCTACAGCAATGGACAAGGACTGAATGCCGTACTCTACTATCATCACGGACAAGACATGATTGACTGGATAACGGCATTCCATCCTGAAGTTTATCAGCAAGCCAACCTTGGTATCCCCCAAGAAGACCGTAACTACAGTTATTATCAAGTGGCCTTCGAGCGAGAGACGCGCCCCCTAAATTGCTACGATAATGACAAGACAGGCCTTTATCTCCGTTTCCAACACCAGATAAGCCCCCAACTTAGCATCGCAGCTGAAGGCGACATCTATTATTATAGTGCGAAATCGTTATACGATCCGTCTATTTTCCTGTCAAGCCATATTGATCTGCCAAGTAAAGTCACCATGGGCCGTATTGGAGAGTCGGAGGGTGTGTATCTGCCCGATCTCCATGGCTGGGGGAAGCGTCTGGCTCTCTCTGCAGACCTCTTCTTGGATCATCGACACAATTTGTTGCTCAATGCCCGTTATGATCAAATCTTCTCTGAATACGTCGGACTGACGAAATACGACAGCTATGCCAACTTCTATCTGGCCCTGCGTTATTCCCTGTGGAAGGATCGTCTGAAGCTGTCGTTAGTGGCACAGGATCCTTTCTGCCAACATATCCTCAATGGAACTAAAGACTATTTCAATCATAGAGATGTTGAACGTTTGAATCCACATACCCATTGCATCAGCCTGACGGCCACATGGTCGTTAGGAGGCAAGACCGTCCGTCGTATCCAACGCGACACCAAGGACACAGAAACCCAACGTGCAGAAAAACAATGAAAACAATGAAGACGATGAAGAATTATATCCAACTTATAGCCCTGTCTGCCTTATGCAACTTTGCAGCCTGCGCCAGCGAGGACTATACAGAAGACCCCATCTTCGACCAGGAAATCAAGACGGAACTTGTAGACAAGAGTCAACTCCCCCAATGGCTGGCAGACTACGTGACCTATTTGGAATATGTTCCAGAAGGGCAGGAATTGCCAAAAGAACCCTCAGGCATATACCGCTTTGAATGGAACGGAGAGACTTATTATGAATACTATTCCACTTCGCAGATAGCGATGCATACGGATATACATAAATCAGATGGTTCCCTTTTCTTTCTGAAGGCTAATGATTCGAAATCCTTCAGTGAAGGAGCCCATAACTGGACTATTATCTATATGCTCCATCCATCTCATGAAAAACCAAAGGATCGCATTTATCCTGAACAGATACAGGATCAAGGAATAACAGACTTCATCGAGAATGCTTTAAAAAATGGATGGTTTAGAGGACTTGACGGACTCAGCCCTTTTATGAACCAAATGATTTTGATAGACTCTGAGAAATTCCTGGAAACCGTTTATACTCTTAATGATTCGCTGCCTCAAATAGATTTCAACAAGTACATGCTATTGGTAGGAAAATTCAGAGACAATAGGAGTGCTATACTGAAAAGGCAGGAAATCATAGCTGAAGACGGCCTTTACACGCTTAAACTATATTTCGAAGATAATGCACAAGATCTTAGTAGTGGCTTCCGTCACTATTGGGCACTCTATCCCAAGCTGTCATCAGATAGCCTCCAACAGCAGCGGATTAAGAACTATTATATGTCTAATACAGAGAGTCAGAAGGTTGTAACTCCCAAAGTCTATTATCAATATTTATGGGATAAAATGTTATCACTAGAAGGGGAGAAATGGTATCTTGATAGCTATACCACTTCAGATGGCATACGCCATCAGGTTAGCGATGGTCAGGGCAATCCTAATTTCTATATTCAAATGGATGATGCGCATCTGTTTGGGACTATCTGTGGCAACAGATTTATGGCTAAGATGGAGCAACATGAAGAGTTCAGTCTGTTACTATCAGATACTCCTACCGAGGTTCATGATGCTGATGCACAATATTTCATGCAACATCTCGGAGAGATAAAACACTGTTCTTCGCATTATTATTATCCCCAGTATTACCTTACATTAGCCATCTCCGATAAAGAGGTTTTTGAATTCCGTTCTGAAAAATACTATCTTGAAGGAGATCCTGCTATGCGCAAGTACCCTGTGGATATAGAAGCGTTTGTATCAAAACATCAGGAAGCAAGTGCTGCTGACTTTGAAAAATACGCCATAGGTTTTGGCTGGGCAGAAATTGAGACTCACAGAATAGAAGGCACAGGGAACATCTCTGAGAAAAACTATTGGGAAGGGCTAATAGGGGGAAGTCCCTCTAAATATGAATTTGCCAAGGATGAATTTACCGAATTTTATTATGCTGACGCTTATCCTGCAGATGCTTATGTAAAGGGAATCATGCGTTTTGACCAGAGCACAGGCCAAGTAGTTTTTGGCAGAGGCAGTAATTTGTATCATCAATTTACAGTTCTTTCTGCCAGCGAAAACGAAATTGTTGTGGTCAAAAATGGAGGTGTTACAAGAAATCCTTTAGGAGGAATGATGACTGTATATCTCTATGTCATCCTACACCGTCTGACAGATGAAGAACTCCAGAAGGTCAAGACGAAGTATCATACACACATTATTGATTTGCAATCACAGTAGAAACCCAACGTGCCGAAAAACAATAAAGGCTCGCACGCTTGCGAGCCTTTTTGCATTACATTATTAAATCAACAAACAAAACAGTGAAAAAAAACTAACTCAAAATAACAAACCAAACATTCAAATAACTATCTAACTAATACATATGAATCAAAAATCTGATGCAAAGATAAGAGGTATAGAGGATTATTCCAAGAAAAACAATCATTTCTTGTTCCACTTGTTGCGACAAGGCCATTACCATGCGACAAAACAAACTTAGTCGCCTTTTTTGTGTCGCATTTTTAGAATCTATATCCAATGCCGCCTATCATTACGAGCACTAAAGATTGTTATAGTATAAAAATTATGCAGGATGGCAAATCTGCCATCCTGCATAAAGATGTACTTAAATTTCCTCAAATCTAATGACATATGACATAAATCTATCGTATTTGACTTTCTATCAGATATTTATAGAATTACTTAATGACATGTTAATGACATAAAAACGACATATTAATGACATATTAATGACATAATATCGTCATAAATGTCATATTAACGATGCGGAATGACGCAAGAAACTGTGCACAAGGGAGGTAAAACAAGTGAAGATTCTGCATCGATAGAACAGATGATAATAG
>JAEETB010000155.1 GCA_016286575.1 Prevotella sp. | reverse complement strand
ACGGACCTTCAATCGTCATCGCTTACGCTCCATGTATCAACCACGGTCTGAAGGCCAAGGGCGGTATGGGTAAGAGCCAGGCTGAGGAGAAGAAGGCTGTTGAGTGCGGTTACTGGCACCTGTGGCGTTACAATCCAGCTCTGGCAGAGGAAGGTAAGAATCCGTTCTCACTCGACTCTAAGGAGCCTAACTGGGCTAACTTCCACGACTTCCTGCTCGGCGAGGTTCGTTACCTGTCAGTTAAGAAGGCATATCCTAACGAGGCTGAGGAGCTCTTCGCTGAGGCACAGAAGATGGCTCAGATCCGCTACCAGACCTACGTTCGTAAGACTCAGGAGAACTGGGGCGAGTAATCCCCTATCCTATCTATCATTAAAGGAGTATCCGATTTCGGGTACTCCTTTTTGTTTCCCTGTCGGATAAAAAAGCTTCAGAAAAATCCGGATACTTTTTTGTTCCCCCGCCAGTTGGCGGGGAAACATATTACGAAAAGAGGCTTCAGATTTCTCCGGCTATTTTTGTTTCCCCGCCAATTTGGCGGGGAAATATACTACAAAAAAAGCTTCAGAAAAATCTGAAGCCTTTTTGTAGTCGATAGGGGAATCGAACCCCTATGCCAAGATTGAGAATCTTGTATCCTAACCATTAGATGAATCGACCGAGCAGCGAGAGCAATCAAACTTGCTTGAATTGCCGAGTCGCGAGGGAGAAAGACTGAAAGTCAATCGACCCAACATTCTTGGAGGATCACCCCTGCGGAAGGAGGGGGATTCGAACCCCCGGTACGGGAACCCGTACGGCAGTTTAGCAAACTGCTGGTTTCAGCCACTCACCCATCCTTCCAGATGCTTTGCGCTTAAAACCGAGGGGTTATCTCCTCAAATGCGGGTGCAAAGGTACGACTATTTTTCGAATCCTGCAAATTTTTCGCCAACTTTTTTTGAAAAAAGTTATTTAAAAGCCACCACCTCCGTCAGCTCCTGATTCAGGTAGAAGGTGTTCTGCAAGGTGTCGCCCTCGTGTATGAATCTCATTCTCAGATAGTAAAGCTCCCCTTCGGGCACCTGACCATAGGTAATCCCTTTCTTGAACAGCGGCGCACCACGATGCCGCATCACCTGGATCAGCGAATCGTTGATATGGCGGGTAGTCCCGATATCCGCGAAATCGATGCCCCTCAGCGCCGCAGCATTCTCAGCATACTGGTCTACGAAAGCCTCTACTGTCTTCTCGGCATCGTACTGCTTCCCGCACGAGGCGAGAAGCAGCGAGATACCTATTATTATATATACGCGCGAGAGTTTCATTTCTGCGGGATGTTTTTAAGTACATCGAGCAGATGATCCCACACCATCTGGACAGTGGGGATATGCAGACGCTCGTCAGGCGTGTGAACGAATCGCAAAGTAGGACCAAAGCTGACCATGTCGAGCTGCGGATAACGCTCTGAGAACAGACCGCACTCCAATCCTGCATGAATGCCGCGAACCACAGGATCGTGGCCGAAGAGCTTCTTATACGAAGCCACGACAATCTCCTGCAGCTTCGAGTTGGCACGCATCTTCCATGCAGGATAACCCTCACCGCTCACGGCCTCGGCACCAGCCAATTCAAACACGGCCTGAATCGTAGCACACATATTGTCGAGGTTCGACATCACGTTAGAACGCTGCGACGAGAGGATATCAATCGTCGTCTCCGAAGTGTGCACACTGGCGATGTTGCTCGATGTCTCCACCATTCCACCTAAGGCCAGATCCTGACAGATGGCATAGATACCATTGTCGACAGCCTGCAGGGCCCATACGAAGCGCTTAGCCACTGCGGGCCCGATGATGGGTTCAGCATCCGTCGACCCCATCGCAAACTCCATCTGCGTATCCGTCACATGGAACTCATCCTCCACCTCCGAGGCGAAGATGTTCCAGTCGGCACGGATATTCTCCTTCAGGTCGTTAGGCACGGCAATCACGAAGTAGCCGTCGCGAGGGATGGCATTGTGCAGCTTGCCCGAGTGGAACTGGCAGAGCTGGATGCCCTCGTAGCGCTTCATCTCCTGGAAAAGGAAGCGAGCCAGGATCTTGATGGCGTTGGCACGTTTCTTGTTGATGTCGTCACCCGAGTGACCACCCACGAGACCCTTCAGGGCACCCTTCATGAAGAAGCTGCCAGCCTGGGCAGCCTGACGCTCAAACGTGAACTTCGCTGTCGTGTTACGGCCTCCCGCACACGAAACGAAGATCTCACCTTCATCCTCCGAGTCAAGGTTGATGAGATAGTCGCCCGTCATAAAGCCAGCCTTCATGCCCTCGGCACCAGTCAGACCCGTCTCCTCGTCACGGGTGAAGACACACTCGATAGGTCCGTGCTCGATATCGTCAGAAGCCAAGATAGCCAGCTCGATAGCACAGCCGATACCGTCGTCTGCACCCAGCGTCGTACCCTCAGCCGTCAACCACTCACCGTCAACGTAGGTCTTGATGGGATCCTTGTCAAAGTCGAACTCCACATCCACGAGTTTATCGCACACCATATCCATGTGACTCTGCAGGATCACGGTCTGACGGTCCTCCATGCCCTTGGTGGCAGGTTTACTGATAATCACGTTGCCAGTCTCGTCGACTTTCGTGTCGAGTCCATGACTCTCTCCCCAGTTCTGGAGATAGGCAATCATCTTCTCTTCGCGCTTCGAAGGACGCGGAATTTCGTTAATCTTCGCAAATTCTTCGAATACTTTAGCCGGTTTTAAATCGTTTTTATTCATTATTAATGTATTTTTTAATGTTTAATCTTTAATGTTTAATCTTTTATTTGTAACTTTGCAGCCGCAAAGATATAAAAAATGATTGAAACTCTGCTATTCAGCACGTTAATAATTGCTATCGCGATGGTATTTTTCCTCGTAAGGGTACTATTTCAGAAGCAAGGCAAGTTCAAGTCGCAGCATATTCACGACTCTGAGGCGATGAAGGAGCGCGGCATCCATTGCGTGATGGATCAGGACCGCGAGATGCGCCAGAAGAGCCCGTTCGCCGTTGAAGAGAGAGTTTGAAGTTTTAGTTTATAGTTTAAAGTTTAGAGTTTAGAGTTTAAAGTTTAGAGATAATAATTTAAAGATTAATATTGAAATGAAAAAGTACATTTTCTCAGCACTGGCCATCGCAGCCATGATGGTATCGTGCAACAATGCAAGTCCTAAGATGGACGATCAGCCCGCCTCAGGCAGCGCCAGCGGTGCAGGTATCAAGATCGCGTATGTAGAGGTCGACTCACTGATGACCCAGTTCGACTTTGCCAAGGATTACAGCGAGTCACTTCAGAAGAAGTCCATCAATGCCCGCAACACGCTCACCCAGAAGGGTAACGCCCTTCAGGCAGCTGTGAACAACTTCCAGCAGAAGCTGAACAACAACGGTTTCCAGAGCCGTGAGCAGGCTGCCAGCGTACAGGCCGCCATCGAGCGTCAGCAGCGCGACCTGCAGGATCTGCAGGCTCGTCTCGAGACTGAGCTCGCCAACGAGACCGCCAAGTTCAACGAGGCCCTCCGCGACTCACTGCAGAACTTCCTGAAGGACTACAATGCCGACAAGAAGTTCGACCTCATCCTCTCAAAGGCAGGTGACAACATCCTGATGGCCGACAAGAAGTTCGACATCACCCAGGACGTCATCAACGGTCTGAACAAGCGCTACAAGCCCGCCACCAAGAAGGCCGAGCCCGAGAAGAAAGAAGAGAAGAAATAATGATAAAAGGCATCCTGGTGGATGCCTTTTTTGTTTTACATTATTCATGCTTTCAGAAACTCAATACGTCTCCGATTATCCTTTGGCCTTACCGCGAAATGTAGCCAGCAGACTGTGCCATGTTGCTCTAATAACAATTCATCGAATTCCTGTTTTGTACCATCGGCAATATCCAACAATATCGACGCATAGCGGATCATCTGCTCTTTGCCCGCGCAGCGGATATCCACTGCGCACCCTGATAGATGATTGGACGTCATAGACCCACCAGCCAACTTATTGACGGCCGGAGAACGATACCCGCTATTGATAATAATCGGCTCGTCTTCATCTGCGTCATGAGTATTCTCATTCCTCATTCTTGCGTCCCGATGGTAGCAAGCGTCCTTCGGCCGAGCGCCACCTTCCACATTCCACACATATAGCGTGTTATAGCTGTACCTTAAATCCTCCAACCAATTCTCGCAGATACGCTTCAGGTTCTCAATAACTACATGACTCGGAATATTCCCATCCGCAGTCTGATGTTTCGTCTTCGTCAACTCCCCGAGCTCGAAATGCTCGGAGAGTTTCATCTTACTATTTACTTCTACTTCTTTCATAAAAAATCGTTTTGAACATTTGAACATTTGAACATTTAGATAACCATCTTATTCACCTTCTTATAACAACCCTTGCTCTTTCCATCTGATACTTTTTCTATCAGGTGGCCCTCTAAGAGTCTTCTCAATTTGGTGTTTACAGAGTTTTCATTGTCATAGCCAAAGCATTTCATCACATCCTCTTTTGTGAAGATATCAGGTAATTTGTAATAGCCATCCAATGAACGTTGCTGATGTCGCTTACCAATAATCTGCACATCATTATTCATGTCATCGAAGTACTTTTCAGCCATGACCCCGAAGAAATGCTGCTGGGTAGCATATTGAATGCGGGCAATCAGTTCACAGAGTTTCCAATCTGTATCATCGACTTCATATTCACCCGTCCAATAATTGCCTTCTTGCTTCAAGCTATCCCAATGGCGCATGTCAATGAAAGGAGCTGCATAGTTGAGGGCGTGATATGGCACGCGCTTCAGCATCAATTCGTTCGCTTCACTGTCATCCTCCGCGCAGTCTTCCATACGGTTCTTGACCCAACCATGCAGTTTTACAACCAATGGCCAGAATGGCAGTTCACCATAGCGACTATCCAGACGGAATGCCCAAGTCTTCATACGATCCAGGCGCGCCCAGTCAATCTTGTTCACATCTTCCAGATCCATCATCTCATAGTTCGTCTTGGGCATAGGAATCACCGCCAGACGTGTAGAGAGTCCTGATCCGAAGTTCCGTTCATTCACCTTTCTTTTAAGGGCGATGGGCGTACCTGTGTAGATATAGTTCCATGTGACGTTGAACTCATCGACAGGTGAATCAGAGTTCTGATACATCTGACCATCTTCCTCATTATGAAAGGCTTTCAGCTCCATACTTTGTTTATTGATCCATGAACCACCCTGCTGCAACATCGTAGCATTGTCGAGCTCAGTATCAAAAGTCAGCATGTGGAGTTGGATCTCCTTACCATCAATCGTCTCTTTCGCATTCAGCATGTCCTGAATCAGCTGACCATTCGAAGTACGGGCTGGATGGATGCGGATGATGCCTTGCGGCTTATCTTTACCCTCCTTATTCGCCGCCTTCTTCTTCAGATCCTGCTTATAACGATTCAAAGCAGCCTTTCCTGCCTTATCTGCAGCAGCTATTGGTGCTGACAAAATCTTGTAGATATCATCAGCCATGGACTTGTTTGAAGCAGGATGGCCAATAATATACAGCGAGCAATTCAGTCTGCGCTCCTGCTGAGGACGATGATAGAAGCGATACCAACAGCGCGTCATGAGAGTCATCGCCGTGCCACCTGCCACGAACAACGCCGCAGGATATTGCGACTTTTTCAGCCCCGCACAAGCATCCTTCAGCAAAGGGATATCAGGGAAAAGGGCTTCAATCTCTTCACCCCACCCTTGCAACATCTGTTGGATCTTCTGCTGACCATAAAGCGCATTCGCCCCCTGTTGCTCACCAGTGCCATTAACAATCTCCTGATAATTCTTACCCGTTGACTCTTCTATCGCCCTGAGCATGGCCTTGGATGGTAGCGCGCTCGCATTCCTTTTCTCTTTCTCTGCGACGCACCCGGCTGCTGACTCCACCGTCTGCGCCACGTTCTCATCGCGCTCATCGATAATCTCCTGCACCCAGGGCTGAGCCTCCACGATACGCTGCACTTTGGTCTTATCCCCATCAAGCATGATAAGGAGGTCTGTGGCGAGTTTAAGACTCTCCTTATGTCTATTCGAATCATCTGCACATGGCAGCTTAGCAGAATAGCGCTGATCAATAATGTTCTGAATCTCATAACCTCTCCACTTTACAGAATTACCCACTGATTCAGCATCCACATTCCCGAAAGTCTCAGACCCTTGTTGAGCATTTTCAGCGGCCACAGCAGGAGCCTGAACGCCGCTATGAGAATCAGCCCTATGATCAGAAGGGAATTTGTGGTTAATTGGTTGAGTTTTCTTGTCCCGATATTGGGGAGTGTAAAGTTTGTCAAAATCTTCATTGTAGTAATTAAATAGAAGTTCTTCGTTAATGTAAAGTATATCCTCCTCTTTGGGAGAAAAAGAGTTACGGGTGGCGTCGATGCAGCTTTCATCAGGCTTATAGCCTAACTTTTGGGCAAAGACAATTTGGTTATCTGCGAGATTACCATCCTTGATATCAGCCATGAAAACGATTCTTGCACCAAAACCGCTACTGGTTATATGTACCAGCGCCACACGCTTCATCAGTTCTTCATTGTCACGTAGCTTGTACCAGATATCCATTGGATTCTCCACATGATCAATGTCGAGCATCACAAGACCGTTCAGGTGGCAATCTGCAAGGCGACGGTGACGGAAGGGATTGCCCTTTTCAGTGGTTGTTTCATCAAACTCATAGCAGCTATAAATGAAAGCTGTAGAATTATCTTTGATTTCCTGAGCAAAGGCTAAGAGTTTTTCCCCATCGCTTTTCTTCTCCCAAGCCTCTTTAGCAGACTTCTTTTTCAGATTCTGCTTTTTCAGCAGAAATTTCTGATAGTCAGCATTATTAAGCCAAGTTTGAAGAGCCGCCACGCCCTGAGTCTTCGAAGCATCCACAGCCGCAAGAATAGCCCTGCGGGCATCAATGCGCCAAGCCGTATTAGGTTTCTTTACTTGCTCCCAGAACACTTCCTTTGTGCAAGGAAGTGCCTGAGAGAAATGAGTATTTTCTTGGTATGTAAACATTCAGTCCCTTTTAATGTTTTACCTTTTTACTTTTTTACTTTTACAAACTTTGTATATCTGTGATATAGAAGCAGTTCTCGTGGCGATCGTTGTTGTCGCCCCAAGTGCGATGCTTCCAAAAGCCTTTCACGATATAAGGCTGGTTCTGATAATACTGCGTATCGCGATTCTTCGATGCAGCCTCGCCCGTCAGTTCACCATAGATAATATCACCACCTCTTTTGAGGACAAAACCACGACTTTTGAAATACTCCATTGTATTATCCTGTCG
>JAEETB010000154.1 GCA_016286575.1 Prevotella sp. | reverse complement strand
AGACCATTCAGGTGCTGAAGGACGCTTCTGCCGGTGCTATCTACGGTTCCCGTGCTGCTAATGGTGTGGTAATCATCACTACCAAGGGTGGTAAGAAGGATCAGCCTTTGAAGGTGGACTATAAGGGTTACTTCGGTGTCGATGTGATTCCTAGCGGTGTTTACGACGTGATGAATGCAGATCAGTACAGCACCTATCTGGGTCAGGCAGCTTCCAACTCTGGTACTCCTCTGCCTGCTGGATACAGCAAGGTATCTGATAATGTATATAAGTTCCAGGACAATACCAACACCAACTGGTTTGATGAGGTATTCAAGACTGGTATCCGTCAGAACCACAACGTGAACCTCAGTGGTGGTGGTGCACACAATACTTATAATATAGGTCTTGACTACTTCAAGCAGAAGGGTACTCTTGAAGGTGCAGGCCCTAACTATGAGCGCTTCACAGCTCGTGTTAACAACACGATGGATACTAAGTTCATCAAGTTCCGTACCAGCTTCGTTTATTCACATTCCAGCCAGGATGGTATCGGTGTCGGCAACGACCAGCCTTACATCCAGGGTCTGTATGGTATGACAGGATGGAATGTACTCGGTGGTGCGATGGCAATGCAGCCAACAATCAAGGCCTATGATGAATCTACGTGGGTTTTGGACGACAAGGTAGGTGCTGCCAATAACTGGAACTATGACGCATACGGCTACGGTGTTTACTATGATACCGTACATGGTGATATCTCAGCTGCTAACCCACTGCTTGTGAACAATCTGTTCCAGCGCAATACGATTGTAGACCGTTTCGTGGGTACCGCTTCAGCTGATGTCGATATCCTGGATATGATCGGCGTTAAGAGTAAGAACCATAAGCTGTCTTATAAACTGAATCTGTCATACAGCTCTACTCACGCTAATGACAAGACTTGGATCTCAGCTTGGATTCAGAGTAACCGTGTTTACCTTGATAAGAGTAATGAGAAGCTGACAAAGGGTCATCGTAAGTACACTGATGCCCTGATTGAGAATACGCTGACTTATGACGGAACTTTCGGTTTGCATCATGCTAACCTGGTTGTCGGCCAGACTTTTGAGCAGGAGAATACCAACCTTCTGACTGCATGGGGTGTCAACTTCACAGAGCCTTACTATCTGCAGATCCAGAACGCAAAGGACAGAAATGCCGAGTCGTTCGAATATAAGCATACGATGGCTTCTTATATTGCTCGTCTGAACTATGATTACGACGGCAAGTATCTGCTTTCTGCCATTGTTCGTCGTGATGGTAGCTCACGTCTGTCAAAGGATCGTCGCTGGGATACCTTCCCCTCAATCTCTATTGGTTGGCGTTTTGACAAGGAAAAGTTCTTCCCCATTGATCACAATATCGTGAACATGTTCAAGGTTCGTGCCAGCTATGGTGAACTGGGTAATGAGAACATCGCCGATGGTGCCTACCAGATGACTATGGCCCGCAATAATATGACCTATAGCTTCGGCAATCAACCTGTCACAGGTTCTGCCGCTTCTACCTTCGTGGTTGAGGATGTATACTGGGAGAAGAAAAAGACCATGAACGTTGGTATTGACCTGGCTTTCTTCAATAACCGCATTGAGTTCACAGCAGAATGGTATAAGAACAAGTCTCAGGATCTGCTCTTCTCACATGTTCCTGTGCCCAACAGTGGTGGTTTTGCCAATGCTGAGGTTACTATGAACGCTGCTTCTATGGAGAACAGCGGTCTGGAGTTCTCTCTGACCTATCGTAACAACGACCATCCTCTGAAGCATCAGATCAGTGCCAACTTCAGTACACTGAAGAATAAGGTTACTTCACTTGGTTTCGGAACAGAGACCTATCGTGATCCAAACAACCTGGATTATATCACCATCGTTGGTCAGGAAGTTGGTCAGTTCTATGGCTATGTCTACGAGGGTATCGCTCGTACACAGGCAGAACTCGATGCTCACAACGCCGTAGCCAACCAGCCTGGTTCAAATGTTGGTGACTGCATGTATAAGGATATGAATGGTGATGGTCAGATTACCGATGAGGATCGTGTCGTTCTGGGTGGTGGTCTTCCAAAGATCAATTTCGGTCTGAGTGCACATCTGGAGTACAAGAACTTCGATCTGAGCATTTCTACCTTTGGCGCTTTGAATTATCATGTTGCTGATGGTATCTATAACAACCTGAACTCATGCTATGGTTATGGCAACAAGGATGTGGATATCCTTGGCGCTAACCAGTGGTCTGGCGACACCTATACTTCTAGTGTTCCCCGTACCTATCTCTCTAACAATGCAACGATGGCTTGGAACGATCTGTTCAGTGAGCGCAAGATCCAGAACGCAGCTTACTGGAAGATTGCTAATATAGAGTTGGGTTACAACTTACCTGACAAGATCTTCAAGAATATTGTCAGTGGTGTACGCGTCTATGTATCTGCTCAGAATCTCTATACTTTCACAAAGTATCACGGATATAATGTTGACTATGCTGGTGGCACATTCACCCCAGGTCTCAACTGGTGTTCTTACCCCAGCGCTCGCAGCTTCATGGGTGGTCTCCTCTTTACGTTTTAAAGGAAAAAAGTAAAAAGGTAAAACAGTAAAATGAAATACAATATGAAACTATATAAAATTTCACTTGCCCTGATTCTGGGCCTTGGCACGATGACATCGTGCGAAGATAAACTGGACGTGGTAAACGTCAATCAGCAGACTGCAAGCACCTTTGGCTCAACTGCCAAGGAATTGGAGGAATGTGTCATCGCAGCCTATAATCACACCCGTATGGAGGGAACCTATGCCCGTGTAGGTTACAATTATGATGTCTGCCGAGGCGATGAGGTTTGGAACTCTTCTCAGGTATGGTATATGCCTTACGATGACCTGAATGCAGCTGTAGATAACGAAATGGACCAGTGGGTATGGCGTGACTGGTATTATACAATCAATGTATGTAACTATATCCTTTATCGTGCTGGTCAGGACAACTCAGCTTTGTCAGATGACATGAAGCGCGTGGTAGGTCAGGCTCACTTCCTCCGTGGATTGAGCTACTATAACCTGGCAGGCTATTATCAGAATCCTACGTTGATGCTTGATTATGAGGAATATTCTTCACTTGAGACACTCTATTCTGAGAATAGCTCGTATGACGAAGTGCTTGATCAGGCAGAAAGTGATTTCACTGAAGCTATGACACTGCTTCCTTCTCGTGATGCTGGTGGTGAATGGGCCAAGGGCCGTGCCACTTGCGGTGCTGCTGCCGGCTTTTATGCCCGTGCTCTGATGATGCATCCGACAAAGGATAATCTGCAGAAGGCACTTAACGTCCTGAAGGATATCATCAATGGCAAGTATGGTACCTATAAGTTGATGAAGAACTATGGTGATAACTTCCGCGAGGGTCCTGCCTACGAGAACAATGACGAGAGCCTTTATGAGGTTCAGTTCCTGGACTATGGCTCACAGGGTACCGACGACGAGTGGACACCTGTGAACACCAGTGCCAACGCAACTCAGGGTCACGCTATTGAAAGTAACTATACTCCTGGTGATTTCGGTGGTTGGGCTGACCTCTCAGCTTCACCTTGGCTTTATAACCTGTTCAAGGCTGAGCGCACTACCAGCGGTTCTTTGGATCCCCGTCTTTACTGGACTATTGGAACCTACGAGCCTGAGTGGGAAGGTTTTGAGAATGGTAACGTAGCCTTTACAACCCCAATGACGGCTGACAATTATATTGTGACTAACAACAACTTTGGTGGTCTGCCTATCGCCAAGTACACGAATATGCGTACAAACCTTTACTCTAGCGTAGTTACAGGTCTGCACTGCGGTATCAACCTCCGCATTATGCGTTACTCTGACGTACTGCTCCGTGCTGCTGAGTGTGAGAATGAACTCAATGGTCCTACACAGCAGGCTATCGACTGGATCAATCAGGTTCGTAATCGTGCCGGTCTGGCTAACCTGAAGCTCGCCGATTTCGATTCAGCCGACAAGCTGTTCGAGCAGATTGCCAACGTAGAGCGTCCGAAGGAGTTTGGTTGTGAGTACGGTCGTGGTTTCGACCTCATCCGTTGGGGATGGTTCTATAATTCTGGACGTCTGCAGCAGATTACGGAGCATGCAGCTGTCAACTTCTGGACGAAGGCAGCTTATGAGACAGGTAAAATTACCTTTACGCCGAAGGATCCTGTTGATGAAGTAAATAGTGACAAGAGCTCATACGATACCTGGAAGGAAGGACATGAATTTATCCCCATCTATCAGGGAATCTTGAATGCCAACCCCAAACTGGTGGGTAACTCTGCAAATACCAATACCAGCAACGCTAATCTTTATACGACCAATGGTTGGCCCATCCACCCCGTGGTCGATCTCAGCAAGTAAGATAAGGTTATCATTAACAAGTAAAACGAAACAATTATGAAATACATTAATAAATTAGCAACAGTCTTCTGTTCTGCAGCATTAGGGTTGATGCTTCTGACGAGCTGCGAGGGCGGTGATTTGTACACCGTGGGTGCTCCTAGCTGGATTTCTTCAAAAGCAGACTCTATTGCGGAAGCTAAGAAGAACCAAGGTCAAGGTCCAGTGATAGAAGGTTTGCAGGAAGACGTGTATGATATCGGAAAGGCAGACTTTACTGCTGGTTTCTGGACTTTAGGCAAGACATACGTTGTCCCTGCAGGTCAGAAATGGCAGGCTCAGTTCAACCTCACCGTGAATCCTGACAATAAGTATTATAAGAACTTCTATATTGTTCTGAATGATTTCCCTGGCGCTTTAGGCGATGAGTATGGTGTAATCCGTTACGATAACGACCCCACCAAGAACTCTGAGTGGAATACCACGGGAACTGAAATCGATAGAAGTCTTGTTGGTGGTAACTTCACCAACTCTTCAGGTGATGATGATACTGACGGCTCTGTTCAGCAGATGAATGGTTTGGTTACGTTGACCGTCGATCGTAGTAACGGTGGCCTCTTCATCGAGATGACCAATGGTACGCTGACTAAGACCTATACTCAGACCAGTTCATTCCCCTCAACAGGCTCTGATAAAGATCTGGCTTGCCGCGTTGGTGTCGAGGGTTCACTTGTCAGCTTCCTGGGTTCGACGATTGAACCTATCGGTGGTTACACATCCAGGGAGGATAAGCTGCCTCTGTCTATGACACTCAATAGCGTTCCTAAGAAAGTGCTCTTGGGTTCTAAGATTGAAGAAGCTTTTGCCAATGTCACTGCTACTGTACAGTTTGAGCAAGGTGTGACGAAGGATATACCTGCTGCTGAACTCTCGTTCCAGGCTGTTCCTGACATGAACTCGTTAGGTACAAAGACGCTTATGGTTGCCTATAACAAGACATATAAGGGTGAGCTGATTGATAAGGCCGTCATGGCTTCTACTACCTTCGATATTGTTGAAAAGCTGTACACCAGCGTTGGTAGCTCTGATAATACTACTGCGTTCTGGGGCGATCATTCAGAGAATATCAAAGTTGGTCCGAAGGAAACCTTCTATACAAGCTTCACAAACTACACCAGTGGCGCTAATAACTGGAACAACTTCGTAGTAGTACTCTGTCGTGAGGATAATACTGAGTATGCTGTAGTTCGTGCCGATAACTATGGTTGGGGCGACGGCTATGCCGCTTGCACACCGAGTGGTGGTCAGAGCGACTGGGCTGCATGGCTCAAGGCGATGGATGGTGCCAAGGTTAACGTGGCAGTTACCAATCATGGCGATGGTACGGCTGATGTTCAGGCTGTGATGTTTGGCAAAGATGGTAAGGTCTATACTCAGGAGTATAAGGGTATCAACACCATCGATGCTGACGACTTCTACTTCAGATTCACCGTTGACGGTTCTCATATCGAGTTCGATAATGTTATAGGAGCAGAGGATAACTCGACAGCGTTCTGGGGTGCTCACTCTGATATGTGGAATGTGCCTGCAGGCTACACTTGTTCTACGCGTATCAAGAACTTCACAAGTGGAGCCAACAACTGGAACAACTTCTGCGTTGTATTGACACGTGAGGACAATACTGAGTATGCAGTGGTTCGTGCCGACAACTATGGCTGGGGCGATAGCTATGCCGCTTGTACACCAAGTGGTGGCCAGAGTGACTGGGCTGCATGGCTCAAGGCTATGGACGAGGCCATGTGTACAGTCTCTGTTACCAACAGTGGCAGCTCTGCAGATGTAAAATGCATCATGAAGGGCAATGATGGAAAGACCTATAAGCAGGATTACATCGGTATTAGTCCCGTTGATGGACAGGATCTGTTCTTCCGTTTCACGGTTGATGGAAGCCACTTGCTCTTCGAGTAAGATACCTGTTTTTCCACATAATTTAATTAAAGTTAGTATTCTTTCAGAGGGGGCGGACTCATTGGCCCGTCCCCTTTATCTTTTCCTTCTAAAAAAATAATCCGATGAAAGCGAAGACAATCATGTGGTCGCTGTTAGCACTCTTTGTGTCTGTTTCAGCCGCAGGACAGCAGCGTCGCCACTTTCCGACCGAACCATTTCAAACTGACACTCCTATGGTACATGACCCTGTGATGGCCTACGAGGATAGTACGTATCATATCTTTGCCACTGGTATGGGTATTCAACAGATGACCTCCAAGGACCGCAAGATCTGGACCGTATGGCCTAACCCCGTCATGTCAGTCATTCCCAAGTGGGCCCATGACTCTGTGCCTGGTTTTACTCATCATGTATGGGCACCTGACATTATCAAATGGCACAACCGTTGGTGGATGGCATATAGTTGTTCTACATTCGGGCGCAACGGCTCTACCATTGGTTTGCTCAGCAGTCCCAGCCTCTCCTTCCCTGTGTGGAACGATGAGGGTTGTATCGTCACCTCACGTGAGAATCGCGACAACTGGAATGCCATTGACCCCAACTTCGTGATCGACGACAACGACCAGCCCTGGCTCGTCTGGGGTTCCTTCTGGGATGGTATTCAGCTTGCCCGCCTCGATACGACGATGCATATTGCTGCCGGTGAGAGGCCTCGTACTATCGCCCGTCGTTATAATCTGAGTAGTCCTGACGGTAAGAAATCCCTTTCTGTCAATCCTAATCCTCCAAAGAATCCTACGTCCGACTTTGCCGGACCTAATGCGATCGAAGCTCCATTTATCTTCAAACACAACGATTATTATTATCTTTTCGTCTCATGGGATTACTGCTGTCAAGGCTCAAAGAGTAATTATCGAGTGGCTGTAGGGCGTAGCAAGACTGTTGATGGCCCCTATCTCGACCCAGAAGGCAAGGACATGCGCGATGGTGGCGGCATGCTTTTCCTCGAAGGCGACAAGACGAATTTTGAAGCAG
>JAEETB010000153.1 GCA_016286575.1 Prevotella sp. | reverse complement strand
CACCTGATACATAGCAATGTCATCAACTGCGGGCAACTCGAATGTCACCTCCTTTGTCTCTTGTGTTGGTTTGCAGGAAACCACTGCGGCCAGAATACTGACGGATAAAAGTAATTTCTTCATGAATTGTTGTCTTATGAGTTTCAAATGCTGGTGCAAAGATACGAAAAAAGCCGCTTGGAAAACATCCAAGCGGCTCTCTTTCTGTGGGTTACATTGTGCAACCGTTTGCCCGCTTACTCGATAGTCAGCTTGTGAGCACCATTGTAAGAGAGGTAGAGCTTGAAGGTGTGGGTGCCAGCATCGATAGAGAGGTTTGAACCATCCTGTGTCAGCCCCTTGACATTACCACCCCAGTTAATATCCCAGCCATGGTTTGCACGGAACTTGTACTCGCCAGATACCTCGTCGGTGGTTACCTCCCAGCAGCCAGCCTCAGCATTGTAAGTCATCTCGACATCACCACTCCAATCATTGAAGCCACCAATGATGCTGACGCTTTCAATCTTGGTAAGCTTGTAGTTGAGCGCTCCTGCGTCGAGGAAGATCTCATAGAAGCCTTCGCCTGGATCAGGACAGTTAGGACCACCTGCATCTGTCAAGGTTCCACTGGTGGTAGTCCCACTGACATACTCAAGGTCATTGTCCCAGTCGTCGGCATTGGGCTTGAACTTGAACTCACCATTCAGATAATAATAGCCCTTGTACTTACCATCATTGTCAGGACCCACGAGGGCGTGTGAGGTACCCCAACCACTCTCGTTGCCAATCTCATAGAAGTAGTCGCCAAAGCTGAGGCCTGCACCACTCCATGTCTGGTTCATCATGTCGAACTGGATGCGATAGAACTTAGCTCCCTTGACGTAAGCAACCTTCAGATTACCACCAGCATTGTTGGTTGCGAAGGCGCCTTCCTTGTCAGAAGCTGTGAGACACTTGCTCCAGTCACCACCAAGGCCAGACTTAGGTGTTACCTTGAACTCGATGTCACCAGTTACCTTGTCGCCAGGAATCATGACAGTGAAGATGGAGTTCTCGTATGGATCGTCTCCACCATTGCTGAGCTCATAGTCCGTATTGGTATTGTCCCAACCGTTTACGGTACCTGTGATGTAGTATGCTTCCTCAATGACAGGTGCGTTAGGCGTAGCTGTCAGCGTGGTGTTGCCTGTTGTAGCAATAGCAACACCATTGACGTTGACATAGGCTGTCACCTTGAGGGGGATTGTACGTGCCACAGGGCGGCGGCCCCAGAGGAAGTTAACTGCACTCTCAACCTCACTGGTTTTAGCATAGCAGTTCTCATCGATAGTGATAGCTTGCTCTTTGCTGCCATCTTCGTTGGTGATGACGGCAGTGTACTTCGCATCTGCTCCCTCAGGATTAGAAACGGAGGCATTGAACAGCTTCACAGTCTCATCGGTAATCGTAGCGAAGTCGATGGCTGCAGCAGGCGATACGCTGATGCTGGCGCTCACGGGCTCCTCAGGACCATTCTGGAAGGGCTGTGCCCAATCTTTATAATCGTCAGTACAACCTGCCATCAGCAGAGCCATACTCATTATGGATAATATCTTCTTCATAATGCAAAGATGTTTTAGTTTTCAATAAACATGAACTGACCTGTGATATCATTCAGGAATACCTTGTAAGAGCCAGCCTTGTAAGGAATGTTGGGGCCGTTCTGAGTACCTTGTCCATAGGGGAAGTCGGCAGCACCCCAGTTGAAGTCCCAACCTCCGTCGGCAGCAAACTTCATTTCGCCATCACCACCAGCCTGGAAGGTAGCTGTCCATGCGTGGTTCTCACCACCATAGGTGTCGAAGCCTGTCATGAGGTTGGCATTGACATCCCAATCGTTGTAACCACCAGGCATACCCATAGAGGTAAATGCGCGTGGAGCACCATCGTAAGGCTCAACGGTGAGCACATAGTTCTTCGTATCGAGTTTCACGGTGTAGTAACCGTCAGATGCTACGGTGATGTTACCAGAACCGCCGTCGTTCATGACGTAGCCTGCATCGCCTGCACCCCACTGATCATCCCACTTTCCTGGAATCTTAATGAGCTTGAAGCCCTTGCCGCCTGGGAAGAAGCCAGTGTAGCTGATCACACCCTTGCCAGTTACCTTGTCGTAAGTCTCGCCACCAATGGTCAACAGTGGGAAGATAGCGGTACCAATACCTGCTTCAGAGTTGTTCCAAGAACCGTCACCAATGCACTCTCCTACGAGATACCAAAGCTCAGGAGCTGCGTCGGACAACAGGATGAAGTAAGGATTAACCGTTACGTTTACTACATTAGAGTAAATGGTAGAAGCACCAGCTATAGAAGCTGCGGCACGTACATAGATTGATTGTGAGGCAGGTACGTTACCCTCCTGCCAGCCTGCGATCTGTACAAGGTTACGATCAAGCGAAGTAGCGTCCATAGCACCCTTGCCTCCCACGAGACCTGAAGCAATGATAGCATAGTCGGGGATGGTCATTCCGCTCTCATCGGCATTAGCCTCATCGGTAGAAACCGTGAAGTTACCAGAGATTGACACCTGGAGGTCATAGCTGGCCTCAACAGGGAAGCCATAGTCGGGCTGTGACCAGGTGAAAGGCAGCTCTGTGGAGTTCGCCAGGTTAATGGCCTGTGCGGCATATCCGGGTTCGTTGAGCACAAACGTCGATGGCTGCTTCAGCGTCGGGTTGGAGTCATTGTCGTCGGAACAAGCAGCGAACAGCCCCACGCTACACATTAGCAGCAATGTTGATTTCAATATATTCTTCATTTTCGTATACTTTTTTACTTTTATACTTTTTTACCTTACTTCCATTCCCTTAGTTGGCATAGCCAGGATTCTGAGTCAGATTGGGGTTAGCATTCAGATCAGTACTTGGAATGGCGAAGAGATTCTTGTAAGACTCGAAGTTGCGGCCTGCATAAGAACCACCCTTCCACTGCCAGGTGTAGTCAGTACTGCCTCCGAACTTGCCGAAGCGGATGAGGTCCATACGGCGACGACCCTCATAGTAGAACTCACGGCACCACTCGTCGCAAATCTCGTCGAGGGTATAGCTGTCCTTCGTTGTAGCATTGGCACGGAGACGGAGCTGATTGATGGCTGCTGCAGCTGTACTCTGAGCAACGCCACCTCCAAGACGAGCCTGAGCCTCAGCGTATGTCAGATAAGCTTCAGCTACACGGAGCATGAAGAAGTCGGCATCGGGGAACTGTGCACTGCTGGTAGAGGCACCTGTAGAGGTAAAGTTATTGAACTTAGCCACAGCAAAGCCATTCTTAAAGGCACTGACATCCTCATTGTTAATAGTACGTCCACGAGAGTCGATGATGGCACGGTCGTCACCAGCAGCCTTCGCAAAGTCCTTTGGTCCTGCCTCAGGAGCATTTCCCTTGGGGAACCACTTGGCAATCAGTTCAGGACGTGCACGGTTACCACCCCAAGTCTCTGTAGTACCGTTGGAGTCGGTCATATCAGCATCGTGTGTAGAAGCAATCAGGAAGAGGGAAGTACCCCAAGAGGTCGTACGAACACCATCCTGCAGAATGGGGAAGATTGCTTCGTAGGCGGCAGATGTCTCACCATTGTCAGCCATAAACAGCATCTGGTAAGCGCTCCAAGAGTCTGTGCCAGTCATGTTCAGCTTGTAACTTGAGTTCATGACCTGCTCAGCATACTGGGCAGCCTTATCATAACGGGCAGTACCAGTGTAAACCTCTGAATTCAGATAGAGACGAGCCAGCAACATCCAAGCTGCAGCTTTGTCAACACGGCCATAGTTAGGATCAGATGATTTCTTGGCAATGGCAGCGCTCAACTGAGGCTCGATCTCGAGAAGCTCACTTTCAACAAAGTTGAACATTTCTGAGCGAGAGTACTGCTCTGGTTTATCAGAGGTAATACCTGTGACGAAGGGCACATTGCCCCAACCATCCATCAACAGGAAGTAGTCAAAAGCACGGATGAAGCGAACCTCAGCCGTCATGGTTGCGTCCTTGTCACCAAACTCCTGCAGATACTGATTGCAGAAAGAGATACCTGTATAGAGGCGATAGTAGTAGCCACGGAGCATCGGGTGAGATGCATCGTAGGTGTTGTAGCAGAAGTTTGCAATACCTTCGTCACCCCATCCACAGATTGACTCGTCAGTGGTGAGCTCATTGGCATTCCACATCTGGCGTACGAATCCTGATGTACCACCGTCGATACCGTCGACGTCGCAGTCACCATTAGCACCGCCATTACCTGCAACGGCAATATTGGCATAGCACTTGTTGAAAAGTGCCTCAGGCTGGATATTTGTTTCCAGGTTCGGATCGATTGGCGTTACATCCAGGTCCTTCGTGCAGGAATCCAGTCCTACTGCCAGGAAGAGGGCAGCTGCCGGAATGATATTTTTGATATATGTTTTCATTTTACCTTGTTTTATTATTTAGAAGTTCAGATTCAAACCGAGGATGAATGAGATAGGACGGGGATAGAGATTGTTGTCAATACCGCCGAACACTTCTGGATCGATACCCTTATACTTGGTGATGCAGAATACATTGGAAGCAGTAGCGTAGATACGACCTGCAATTCCCTTGTAGTTGCCACCCTTGAAGAGTTTGTCGAAGCTGTAACCCAGTGTGATGTTATCGCACTTCAGGAACGAACCATTCTGTACCCAGTGATCAGAAAGCTTGGCCTCCAGATCATAGGTCTGCCAGTTATAGTCAAGTGCAGCAACAGGACGGTTGCCGTAGAAGTTGTTACCACCAGAGTAAAGCTCTGCAGCACTCATGTTGACATTACCTGACATCAGGTTGTTGAATACATAGTTGCCGATGCTGGCACGAAGCGTGAAGCCGAAGTCCCATGTCTTGTACTCCAGGCGTGAGCTCAGACCCATTGTCACAGGAGCCATCGGGCTCTTGTAGAAGTACTTGTCTGACTCTGTGATGACACCATCGCCGTTACGATCGACTACCAGTCCCTCGATGGGCTTGCCAGCCTGGTCGTAAACCTGCTGATATACATAGTAGGAGTTGGCAGGATGGCCTACAGCGTGAGCCTGTGCGTAAACACCAGTACCACCACCGATACCACCAGTGGCAACTGGCTGTCCGTCACCTGTCAGCTCAGTGATTTCATTCTTGTTATAGGTGAAGTTGTAGTCGAGGGTCCAGTACCAGTCTTCTGCCTGGATGGGCTTCAGGCCGATAGTAACCTCAACACCCTTGTTCTCCATCGAACCGATGTTTGTCATGACGCGGTTCTTGAAGTTGGTACCAGCAGCCATATCCGACTCGTTGAGCAGATCGGTGGTCTTACGATAGTAAACATCCACACCTACGGTGAAACGCTGGTTCCAAGCACCAAAATCGAAACCTACGTTATAGGTATCGGTCGTCTCCCACTTCAGCTCTGGATCATAAGCCACAGGACGTGCCAATGTACCATTACCAGCCACGTCGTAGTAGCTACCAACACCAGTGTTCATACTATAGATGGCGAAATAATTGTAGTCGCCGATACCATCCTGCTGACCTGTCTTACCATAGCTCAGACGCAGTTTCAGGTCTGAGAGCCAGCCGACGTTCTTGAGGAACTTCTCTTCGCTCATCTTATAAGCCAAAGCTGCTGAGGGGAAGAGTGACCAGTGATCCTTGAAACGTGAAGAACCATCGTCGCGGAGGGTAGCTGTAATATAGTAACGGTCCATGAGGATATAGTTCAAACGTCCGAAGAACGATACAAGGTAGTTCTCTGTCTTGTAATTATAGATCGACCAGTCATGATACTTGCCAGGATTTTCAAGGTTTGTCTTGGGATAGCCACCCCAATAGCTGTTCTGCTGCTTGCGCCAGAAGTGCTGCCACTCATAACCAGCCATGATATCGAAGTGGTGAACCTTGGCGAAATCCTTATAGTACTGGGCATAGGTTGAGAGTGTCAGGTTGCGCTTGGTGATCTTGTCCCATCCGTGTGAGCCATAATAGATGGCTGCAGGAGATGAGCTCTCAACGTCAGTCCACTGCTTGCCTTCAGAGATGTCGGCACCCAAAGTCAGGTGGAGGCGCAGATCCTCGAAACCATGGATCTTATAGTCGATATCAGCATTGCCGATGAACGAACGGCTGATGGCACGGTCATCATTCAGGTTGAGCAATGCCACGGGGTTTGCTGTTGCATTACGGTTGTAGGTGTTCGGCCATGAGGGGTCGTTCAGTGACTCTCCAGGAACCTTCCACTCCGTATAGCCACCGAAGTTAGCGGCGTCAGCCGATGTGGTGTCGTAGATAGGCTTTGTAGGATCGTATGCCAGTGCAGCACCGATGGCACCCGTATTGGCATATTGTGTCTTAGCCCACATGCCCTTGGCATTGAGGTTCAGAACCAGATGGTCGTTGAGCAATGAGGGATTCAGGTTTATGGCAGCTGTGTAACGCTTGAAGTCGGAAGTCTTCAGGATACCCTGCTGATCCGTATAACCAAGAGAGAAACGATAAGGGAGAACGCCTGCGGCACCTGCCAACGTCACGTTGTGATCGTGGCTCCAGGCAGTGCGATAGATCTCATTCTGCCAGTCGGTATTGTCTTCGCCTAAGGCAGCCATGGCAGCCTCTTCACGTGCATTACCCTTGTAAAGCTGTGTTGCGAAGGCACGATACTGGTCACCGTCCATCACCTCGATCAGCTTCTTCTTCTTACTCATCGTCACGCTTCCTGAGTAAGACACCTGAGGTGCAGAACCCTTACGGCCCTTCTTCGTGGTGATGATGATAACACCGTTAGAACCACGGCTACCATAGATGGCAGTTGCAGAGGCATCCTTCAGTACGTTAAACGACTCGATATCCTGCGGGTTAACCATCGAGAGGGGGTTGGCAAGACCTTTCACACCGTTGTTGTCCATAGGCACACCGTCGATCACGATCAGTGGGCTGTTAGAGGCGTTCAGTGATGAACCACCACGAATACGGATGGTAGAACCACCACCAGGGGTACCGCCATCGCTCGTCACGTTCACACCGGCGATCTTACCCTGCATCATGTCCTGAGCATTTACCACGAGACCTTTATTCTTCGTGTCTGGCTTCAGAGCCGTGACAGATCCCGTTAAGTCGCTTTTCTTCACTGCACCATAACCGATTACCACCACTTCGTTGAGCACGGCGGCGTCATCCTGCAGTACGATTTCCAAAGTAGGCGCTGCCGTCACCGTCTGCGGCTGATAGCCGATATAGGTGATGGTGATGTTTGCACCCTGATTAGCTTTCAAGACGAAATTACCGTCGAAATCAGTCACTGTTGCGGTCTGTGTGCCGTCAACGCGAACTGTTGCGCCGATAATGGGTTCGCCTGTAGCATCTTCCACATGTCCTTTGACATCAATCTGAGCAAAGGCACTTACCGATAAGAGCAGCCCGAATATAAGGCCAAGCATCCTAAGCGGAAATTGAATGTTTACCTGCTTCATCATTACTTTAATTAGAGTTAAT
>JAEETB010000152.1 GCA_016286575.1 Prevotella sp. | reverse complement strand
GTCTGATAGTCCTTCCAGAGTACGATAGGCTCGCCACCCAACTCCTTCGGAGGATTAGCACGGAAGTCAACCATCATCTGCTTAATCTCGTCGGCACCAGTCTTACCTGGCTTCACGACGTTGATGGTGCTCTCCTTAGAGAAACCATACTCTGCGTAGATATTCATCAGCAGGTCGTAGAGGGTCATGCCGTTATCCTTAGCCCAAGCTGCAATCTCACAGATCAAGCAGATAGATGCTGGGGAGTCCTTATCACGAACCTTATCGAACGGCAGGAAGCCGAAGCTCTCCTCACCACCACCGATATACTTCTTGACACCCTCAGAGATACGTATCTCGTTGGCAATCCACTTAAAGCCTGTGTAGCAGTCACGCAGTTCTACACCATTCTTCTTGGCAATCTCTGCAATTTCTTCTGTGGTCACGATGGTCTTTACGAGGAACTCGTTGCCCTTCAGCTGACCAAGCTTCTTCTTGTTGGCGATGATGTACCAAGAGAACATCATACAGGTCTGGTTACCATTCAGGATCTCCCACTCGCCCTTAGCGTTGCGGCATACGATAGCCAAGCGGTCAGCATCAGGGTCAGAAGCAATCACGAGGTCAGCATTCAGACGTGTACCCAATTTCATACCCAGGGTCATAGCCTCGGCATTCTCGGGGTTCGGGCTGACTACGGTTGGGAAGTTTCCGTCGATCACCATCTGCTCAGGAACCACGTGGATATTCTGGAAGCCCCATGAACGCAGAGCCTCAGGGATGATCACACGACCAGTGCCGTGCATAGGAGAATAAACGATGTTCAGATCCTTCTGACGCAGGATCACATCCTGATCTACCATTGCCTCCTTAACAGCCTGCAGGTAGTCCCAGTCCATCTCACCACCGATGATGTCGATGAGTTCCTTATTACCTTCGAACTTCACGTCCTCGATCTTCACCTTGTTCACCTCGTCGATGATACCCTTGTCGTGTGGAGCCAGAACCTGAGCACCGTCGTCCCAGTATGCCTTGTAACCGTTATACTCACGTGGGTTGTGAGATGCGGTGACGTTCACACCAGCCTGACAGCCCAGCTGACGGATAGCGAAAGAGATCTCTGGCGTAGGACGCAGACTCTCAAACAGATAAACCTTGATACCATTAGCAGAGAAGATATCGGCAACGGTCTCAGCAAACATACGTCCGTTGTTACGGCAGTCGTGACCTACAACAACTGAACTCTGCTTGCCTGGGAATGCCTTCAGGATATAGTTGGCAAAGCCCTGAGTAGCCATACCAACGATGTACTTGTTCATGCGGTTGGTTCCTGCGCCCATAATACCACGCAGGCCACCTGTACCAAATTCCAGGTTCTGATAGAATGCATCAATCAGCGCTGTCTTGTCAGCGTTGTCGAGCATTGCCTGAACTTCTTTTCTCGTCTCTTCGTCGAAAGCAGGGCTGAGCCACTCTTTCGCCTTTGCCTCACACTGGGCAATCAGCTGTGCATTATCTGCCATAGTTACTTTAAATTTTGTTTTAGATTACAATGAATGTTTCTAAACGACAAAGATACGATTTTTTTGTGTATAGTTTGTAGTTTATAGTTGATAGTTGATGACTTTTATGGAAGTTTAACGATTTTGCAGGAGTTTGTCGATTTCGTCGAACTGCTTTCCCATGTTCAGGTTGAAATAGATGCGATAAAGCGCAGGTGCCCAACGATCCTTCTCCTGAGGCGCCAGTCGGCGGTAAGCCTCCATATACGGGAGCGCTCGCTGATACATACGCTTGATCTGTTTCTTGTGATTGCGCGAGTCCATTTTCAATATGATATTCAGACAGGCCGTGCCAGCATTATAGTAGGCATCAGCCATCTCACAGTTCATATTGATCAGCTGCTCACTCGTCATCAGACAATCAGCATACTGTCCCAGGTTCAGCTGCATCGTAGATTTCGCAAAAAGGAACAGTTGGTTCAGACTATCCGACTTCAGGGCCTCATTGGCAACAGCCAATCCCTGTTCGTAATTACCTCGGGCCGTATAGCTGTCGATAAGTCTGGGGAAGAAATACGAGGAATGGGGATTCAACCTGAAACCCTCCCATAATATCGTCTGATATTGTGTTTCGTCATTCAGCATGCGCCAGGCTTCAGCTGCATACAACAGCGTGGATTCCAATTTGGCCGTATCGCGCCTTGCGAGTTCTATATATCGCAGGGTCTTCACAGGGTCGTTCATCCTATAGCCAGAATAGGATGCCCAGTAGGCGGCCTCACCCATCCTCGTGTCGGTATTCATCAAGTCCTGTGCTTCAAAGAGGGGCTGCTGACTGCAGTCGATATAGGTCTCAAACAGATCGAAGGCCTTGTCGAATTCTGATTTCCTGACGTAATAGGCACCGCCGAAGAAGAGATTTGGACGATAGGTCATCAGCTTTTCTGAGTTTGCCTTACGGTACTGCAGATTCACCTTTCCCTTTTTGTCGGGCAGCATGTCGAGCGAATCGAGTCTTTCTGCAATGGTGAACATTCTCTTTGTCAAGGTAAACAACTGCACGGTATCTATCTTCTCCTTCTTATACATCTTCTCGTTCAGTTGTCCGTATTGTTTCTCAACAGCTTCCAGCCATACGTCGTAAATACGTGGATTCTCAAGATTGGCAGAATCCTTCAACAGATCAGTCATCAGCTTCTCTGCCTTATCCAGGTTTTTACCACTCTTCAGTATCGTACGTGCATCACCAATCTGTCTGCGCTGGGCAACACAAACTACTGATAATAAAATGCATCCTATCGTTATTGTTATCCTTTTAATCTTCATCTAGTTTCACCTTATTATATATATAATAGCTAATCGCTGTACGCTTTCTCGCCAATTGTCTCCTGCGACCCCAGTGTCATCTGTCGCAGATCGTAGTAGGAACCGTTGTAGATATTGAAGTCTACGTTCCCCTTTATACCAGGCAGCCTGCCCACGTCGGTATGCTGCCAGAACTTCCAAGGCCCCTTGTATTCGAGCGAGTCCACATAGTAGTGGGCTATCCAGTAAGGATACTCGTTGAAGATGGAGTCGTTCAGGTAGCGCATCTTGAATTTGAAATAAGTATAGATGATGGGCTTTATCTTATAGTGCTTCTCCACCATATCGAGCCAGAGGTGAATCGAACTCTTGAACTGCTCATCAGTCTGATCAGCGGGTTTATGTTCCACATCGAGCACTGGTGGCAAGTCGCCATTCTCCAGCTTTACCGTCTTGATGAAATGCGCGGCTTGCTGGGAGGCAGGTGTGTGAACACTGTAGAAATGGTAGGCACCGCGTGTAAACCCATATTCACGAGCCTGATAGAAATTATCGCGGAAGTTCTCGTCTGTCTGTGTAGCCCCCTCGGTAGCCTTGATCATCACGAAGCGGATGGGACATTTGTTGATCGAGCCGTTATCCTTCAGATCATCCCAGTCGATACGTCCTTGATGGTGCGAGATATCGATACCATGAATCTCGTAACCTTCTGGGTAACTGACGTCTCCATAAAGTGCCCTGAATCGGAGTCCGAACGGACTGACAAAGACATAATAGAAGAACCAAATGTAGAGCGCCACAATAGCAGCACCACCTATCCACCATCCCCACCTGGGGACGCGCTGCAGGAAGCGAATGATGATGTTTGGCTTACGACGGCCACTTGGACCATGGTAAGTATGACGGGTTCCGATACCTTTACGGTGAACGACTCTTTTCTTGGCCATTGAAAAAAAAAGGCACGGATTTCACGGATTACACGGCTTCTGTTTATAACCGTGTCTCTCAAAGAGAGCCGTGGAATCCGTGCCCAAAAAGTTTATTTACTTAGCTTGCTCGAGAGCCAGAGTCTTCGTAGGCTGGTCGCAGACCTCTGTGGGACCCCAGTACTGGATTGGACCAGGATATACGTATGCGGTCTCACGGGCCCAGCGATCACGCTGTGCAGCAAATGCCTTGAATGGAGCACCGTCGAGCTCAACCAGAGCCTTACGGATAACGGGCTTCATCTCACCGGCACGCTTCTCCATGTTCATCATCATCGTGATGGGCACACCACCAGCGATCCACTGGTCAGCAGGAGCTGTTGTGTTCTTAACGATAGCCATATAACCTGTCTTGCCATTGGCAATCAGCTGGGCAGCAGATGTTCCAAGAGCATAGCAGTAGTCTGCGTCGAAGTTTGAAGGAGCAGCGCAACGGCCCTCATAACCGAAGAAGTGGTGCTGAGTTCCGAACTTGCCTGTATACTTGCCTTCCTTCTTCATCTTCTCGAGCTTCTGGGCAACCATCGTAGAGAGCAGCTTTTCAGTCTCGATGAGTGATACCTGTACGTTTCCGTGAGGATCGCGGTCGAGAGCCAGCTGACGGGCTACACCAGTAGGCAGACTGTTGAATACAGCGAGGTTCTCGTCTGTCAAGTGAGCCTTCACGAAATCGATTGACTCATGACGGTCGAGGTTCTTTGCCTCAGGCATAGCGAGAACGTCGTTGAGCTGAGCGATGAGCTTCTTGATGGCGGGGATGAACTCAATGACACCCTCGGGAATGATAACGGTACCATAGTTGTTACCGTCAGCAGCACGAACAGCTACAGCGTTAGCGATATACTCTACGATATCGTCGAGGCTCATACCCTTCTGTTCAATCTCCTCAGAGATCAGACAGATGTTAGGCTGTGTCTGCAGAGCACACTCCAGAGCGATGTGAGAAGCTGAACGACCCATCACCTTGATGAAGTGCCAGTACTTACGTGCTGAGTTACAGTCACGCTCGATGTTACCAATCAGCTCTGAGTAAGTCTTACATGCAGTATCGAAGCCGAATGAGGTCTCAATCTGATCGTTCTTCAGGTCGCCATCGATGGTCTTAGGACAACCAATTACCTGTACGCCGTAGTTCTTGGCTGCATAATACTCAGCGAGTACACAAGCGTTGGTGTTAGAGTCATCACCACCGATAATCACGATTGCCTTGATGTCGAGCTCACGGATAATCTCCAGACCCTTCTCAAACTGGTCAACCTTCTCCAGCTTCGTACGACCGGAACCAATCATATCGAAACCACCCGTATTACGATACTCGTCGATGATCTCTGAAGTCAGTTCCATATAATTATGATCTACCAGACCGCCAGGACCCAGGATGAAACCAAAGAGACGGTTCTCAGGGTTCAACTTCTTAATCTGGTCGAAAAGACCTGTAATCACGTTGTGACCACCAGGAGCCTGACCACCTGACAGGATGATACCAACGTTCATCTTCTTGGTGTTAGCTTCAGTTGCGGGCTCAAACTCTACGATAGGCATACCATAGGTATTGGGGAACAACTTCTTGATCTCTTCCTGGTCACCAACACTCTGAGTGGGCTGACCTTCCTTCACTTTTACAGCACCCAGGAGAGCCTTTGGCAACTTGGGCTGATAGGCAGCTCTTGCGATCTGCAATGCACTTTTTTCCATAATCGTTTGTTTTTATTTAAATGAATGAAATTTCGATTTTCAACGTGCAAAATTAGTTGATTTTTGTTAGAAATACGAAAGAAAACAGCATAAAATCATCATTTTAATATTTTTTTTGTAAGAAAGAGTTGCTATCTCAGTTTTTTTTCTTATCTTTGCTTACTGAATGTATCAAAATAACCCTTAAGGAGGAAAAAAAATGGCAAACAAAAGAACACTGAAAAAGAACATTGATCTCATCTGCGCATCACTTTTCGCAGACACAGTAGCCGTTTCACTCTACGGCACAGAAGCACAACAGGAGCAGGCAGAAACACTGCTCAACACCATCGCCAAGATGGAAGTCGACTTTTTAGGACGAGTATGTCACCCCGAACCAGGCATGAAGCCCAAGGACTATTTCAAGGATCTGCGCGAGAAGTTCTCCTCACAGGTTCAGGAGATACTCGATCAAATCAACGCTTAAACCACCATGTGGAAGAAATTCTGTAATTGGCTTTTATACAAGCACATGGGATGGACGGCTGAAGTAACAGAAGACCATCCCGACAAATATATTATCTGTCTGGCTCCGCATACCAGCAACTGGGATTTCCTGATGGGGCAGCTCTACGTGGGCGCCCGTGGCATGCAAAGCAATTTCCTCATGAAGAAAGAGTGGTTCTTCTGGCCACTCGGCCCCATCTTCAGGAGTCTTGGTGGCATACCCGTCTTCCGTCAGAAGCATACCAGCATGACCGAATCGATGGCTGAGACTGCCAAGCAGGCTAAGTTATTCCACCTCTGTATCACTCCCGAGGGTACGCGATCGAAGAATCCCGACTGGAAGAAAGGCTTCTACTTCATTGCCCTTAAGGCGGGCATCCCCATCCTTCTCTATGGACTGGATTACGAACGTAAGCTCATCCAGTGTACGAAGACCATCATCCCCTCGGGTGACCTGGAGGCAGATATGCGCGACATTAAACTTTATTTCAAGGGCTTCAAAGGCAAAAAGCCTGAAAACTTTACCATCGGAGAATTGTAGTATGAGAAACACCTTAACCATTTGTATCGCTGCGATTCTGCTGATGGCTGCCGACAATGCGCTCGCTGCCAGAAAAGCAAAAGTCAGACGACAGAACGACCCTCAGAAAGAACTTAAGGACAAACTCAACAACTACTTTACATCCTACAGGCCAGCATCAGGACAGATCATCCGCTCATCGGCTCATCTTCAGCAACTCACCATCGACGACTCGCTGAAGACGATTGTGGTGGCAGCCGACTCCCATTTTGGCGAGCAGACTTTCACCCCAGCCTCTACGACGACGATCTATAACGACATCCTCGAACTGCTGCCTGATACCTGTCGGCAGTATCAGTTGAAGATTACGACGGGCGGATGGGAGATCAGACAACTCATCCCCAACCGTCTGCGGCAGGAACCAGACGAGAGCCGTTCCTGGGGACGTATCGACTACAAGGGACAGCCCTGGGTGAGCAATACCTCCCTACCCTATAGGATCACTCATGGTCTGCAGAACCGTCACCTCTGCGTCTGGGCGAGTCACGGGCGCTATTACAACATCAGCCAACGGAAGTGGAAATGGCAGCGACCCGAACTCTTCGGCACCACCGAAGACCTGTTTACGCAGACCATCGTCACGCCCTATCTCATCCCGATGCTTGAGAAGGCGGGCGCTATCGTGTTCTCACCCCGTGAGCGCGACTGGCAGCGTCATGAAGTCATCGTCGACAACGATTCGCCTTTAGGCTATCACGAGATAAGCGGAACCCACCTTTGGAGCAAGAGCGACTCTGTCGGATTCGCCTACCATAGCGGTCCTTACTTCGACCACGAGAATCCCTTCCGTGCAGGAACAGCCCGCAAGGCTGACGTCGGAGGCAAAGGACGTCAGATGAGTAGTGTCACCTGGCAACCTACGATCCCTGAAGCAGGACGCTATGCGGTCTACGTCAGTTACCAGACCATAGAAGGTAGCATCGATGATGCCCACTACACCGTCTGGCATCAGGGCATCCCCACCGAGTATCGCGTCAATCAGCAGATGGGCGGTTCCACCTGGGTCTATCTCGGCAC
>JAEETB010000007.1 GCA_016286575.1 Prevotella sp. | reverse complement strand
TTATGGAACAGATAATTGTCAATGACCGTCAGATTCTTTGAAAGTGTGACGGACTCCAACTTGGTGCAACCGGCAAAGACATAATCAGCCATCGTGGTGACATTGTCGGGAATCGAGATTGTGGTCAGACTTGTACATTCAAAGAAAGCCCTCTTGCCTATCGTATTCACACCACTACCTATGGACACTGTTGTCAGACCACTACATCCATTAAAAGCATTTTCGCCAATAGATGTGACACTGTTTGCGATAGTTATAGATGTCAGCCCTGCACAATAAGTGAATGCACCATCTAATATTTTAGTCACATTATAATTGACATCCTCATACGTCACTTTATCGGGAATCGTAATGGTTCCTGAATATTTAGTGGCTTTGGCTGTCACATAGGCAACTTTACCTTTAGGAACTACCTCGTAGTTAATTCCGTCAATCTCAACTTCTGCTGCACTTGAAAATAACGACAGAAACAGCATGAAAATCAAAAAAAGATACTTCTTCATATTTGAAAACGATTTAATGATTATCTTCTTACTTCATCACGACCTTGAGCTACGCTCACTTAATCACGACCTTTTTACCATTATGGATGTAGATACCCTTGCCAGGCTTGGCGACGCGCTGGCCTTGGAGAGTGTACCACTCTTCACTTCTCACTCCTTCTCTCTTCGTTTCATGGATGCCTGTGGTATCACCTTCGCCACCGATACTACGCGTATCAATCGTCATAGAGATCACCTCGGGCTCATCAGTGAAACAATAACTCGATGATGGTGTATCATCTTTTGAAGAACGCGTCATCGCCAAAGCCGCCTTCGGAATACGAAGATAAGCCATACCTGAGGGGAAATCTATAGTAGATCCGAAGCTCAAAAACTCGCCTTTGCTCATTACCATATGGGTGTAAATCTCATCACTCGGATCGAGGGATACGGAAGAACCGCTATTGTTACCTACCAACATGTTGGCATAGCTCGTCTGAGCACCTGAAGAGGGAACGCTGTATTCGCCCTTCGGACCCTTTACAATCAAACCGACACCGGCTGAGGCACGGGTCACACGAGTCATCCAGATCACTGATGAGCTATTGTCATAGCCTGTCACAGTGAAGGCCTTCACGCCATCACCCTCCAAAGAGGAGAAATCAAGATCTACCGTACTACAAAACGTCACCTTACCCTTATCATTACTAATCTTTACCGTTTGGGATGAACCGGGTGTGGCGGATGGCATCGCTGCCGGTTTGGGCAACTGAAGATAGCTCATGTTGGCTGGGAATGAAACAGGAGATTCAAATGCCCAGAACTGACCACCAGACATCACCATGTTCATATAGTCACCCTCGGTGGGATTCAACGTGATGGGACTGCCTGTGGTATTGCCCTTCAACATGTTCTCATAATAAGATGAAGAAGAGGCCTTCACTGGTATGTCATATGTAGTACCAGCCGTACCCTTCACAATAATCGGTGTACCTGCGGGAACATCCTTCACACGGGTCAAGTAGATCGTGCTTGTCTCACCCTGATAGTCATAACCTGTCACCACGAAGGCCTTCACATCCTCCCTATCGCTGAAATCCAGGTTCTTATCACAATAATAGGCTAACTTGTTGTTCTTGAGGGTAATGGATTGAACTGGCTCATAATGGTAATCCTCAATCAGCGAACCGAATGACAGATCCCAGATATCTTCATCTGACGTTCCGGCACCTGGAGTCTCAACGGGATGTGAATCCTCAAACGTAAAGTTTAGGGCCACTTCGTCCTTTTTCCCAAGTAACAGCCAAGAACGACTCTCATAGCCAGATATTTTCTGACTTGACGCACCTGGATCATCCCAAGTTACATCCACAGCATACCATTTATCGTTTTCCATCTGAACTTCATTCCACATGTGGGCACCGCCTGGATCGGATGAATAGTTCTTTGCATTACCTGTTGCCAGAACACAGGGAATTTCAATCTTATCACACAGCACCTTAAAGGCCCTGGCATATCCTTCACATACCGGACCAAGCGAACCAGTACTCTCACGCAAGGCACTAAGAGGGCTCCAGGCTATATCGTCGGCAGTACCTGTTTCAATAAGATCTGAGTTATAACTATTATGCTCTGTCAGCCAGTCATTCAGGCCAATCACCTGTTCATAACGGCTCATACCAACAAATGGATCTGAAACAGCCTTTACCTTCGCATTAAATTCTGCAACACCATCCGAAATCTGCTGCTGAGTGCGGAATCCTTCAATCCGATAGTCATAATCCTCTATTTCTAATGTGTTGCCATTTTGATACTTTTCCTTTAATGTAAAAGTCAAAGGTATAGTATAGGTAACAGTACCAGTGCCCGCTGAAGGATCATAATTGCCTCCATAGTTACTTCCCCATCCCCATCGTGCTTCATTACCCGTCCAAAACGCCTCTGGATAATCATAGTTCAGACAGAGAATCAGATAACGCATAAAACAATTGTATTCAGCAATGATATTATTAAACTCCGCATTCAGCGCATCATGGAAAGCCTGATAAATTACATCTTCACTTGAACCAACAGGGAAAGTGAAGTCAACAGAACCCGATAGGTTCTTAATAATCACATAATAAGTATCGGAACCATCGTTCTCCGCCTTGGTCGGATCCGAAAGCCAGTTAGCGCCTCCATTCATAACCTCCTTCACCTGCTCTCCAAAGACCTGATAGAAATCTATCAAATAGTCCGGCATATTTCCGATACGGTCTATCCACTTCCATCCAGGTCCATCACCTCTTGTAACAGCCATGCGGCTGGGCTGAAGTCCTGTAAAATCAGACCAGTTGATATGGCGAGTATCCATTTTGAACTGTTGAGTCTCTTTAGAGAATGGCCCAATACTGACGGTCTGTCCCAATACAACAATGCTAACGAAACATAGCATAGAAAGGACGATAAATTTCCTAATCATATTCGTAAAATTTAGAGTTTTAGATAATTTGGGGCAAATATACGAAAAAATCCCGAAATGAACAAACATTTCGGGATTTTTTATTCGGAACAATAACAATACTATATTATGATGTTTGTTTTAACCGCCAGAAGAAATGCCATGTACGGAACACTGGTTCGCAAAGCGCCTCATGAGGATACTGCCGTACAAAATGGAGGTTACGCCAAATCTTAGCAAAATACTTTCCTCCTGTAGAATGATCAGTCAATCCAGAGCTCTTTCCAAAGTTTCCGCCTTTCAAGATTTCATCCAACAAGGTCTTACCCCGTATGTCATCCACTGGTGCAATCATGAATTCCTCCTTCAACGCAAACACCTCTTGCATCACATACATTGCCGCCCCAGCGAATTTCCATAATCCCAAATGGCGGAGCAGCCTTTCCAAATCATCTTTCTTTATTTCTCTATTTTGCTTTGTCGTCTGCAATAGATAATAGTAATCCACAAACTGTCGAAGTCCAATCCCCTCATCAAAGAAGTGGTGCATCATGTGAGCCAGCAGAAAGACGATATTAAATGATACCGTCGGCACAGCAACCTTTCCAGCACTCTCTGGTAATTCTACCATATTTTGGCATTGCTCCATCATCAGTCCTTCCATCCATGTCTGGATGCGATGGTTATACAGCGGGTTGTTCATAAACGTTGGAACGAAATGTATCTCTACCTCCACATCAGGGAACAAATGATAATCGATATGCTGATAGCGAATTCTAGTATGGGGGAATTTCTTTCTGACATAATTCGTTACAACCCTTCTACGATCACTGACATTCTGCTTTCCACCCGTAACCATCATGAATATATCGATATCTCCAGAAATCCTGACAAAAGGGTTGGGGTACATCATAGCATTCCCCTGGCCTTTCAGCACTAAACTGTCAAATCCGTCCTGACGTAACTTTGTAACCAATTCTACACAACGCTGATTAAGGAGTATATTACGTTTTTTTACTTTTTCGACATAAAAGAACCACTTCATTTTCAACTGGCGAGGAATAGCGACACCCTTGCCCATGCGTTGCAATACGCCATATACAATGCCTAATACAGCTTGTTTCTTGGCAAAATCAAACATGGCCTCCCATTCCTGTTCTTCAATCTGAGGAACCTGATCGCTCGCTCCAATTGCATAGCGAACAAGATGAAAGAAATCCTGATTATTATTTTGCGCCATGACGTGTAATAACTGCAATAATAGTTTTATAGATACACAATAGATCAAGTTTCATAGAAAGATTCCGCACATAATAGTACTCCAAAGCAAGACGTTCCGGATAATCAATGTCAGATCTTCCATGACATGCCCACCAACCCGTAATACCAGGTTTGACTTTCTGATACAATTCAAGGCCGTCATGAGCTTCCAACTCACCTTCTACCAAAGGTCTTGGCCCGACTATTGACATTTCCCCTTTTAATACATTGATTACCTGTGGTAACTCATCAAGCGACGACTCACGAAGAAATCTACCCCACTTCGTGATTCGGGGATCGTTCTCTATTTTTTGGCTCGTTTCCCACTCTTTTCTATACCGCTCATCCTTTAACAGTTCTTCAAGTATTACATCTGCATTCTGAACCATCGTGCGGAATTTATAGATTTGGAATTCTTTCCCATCTTTTCCGATTCTTTTATGTGTATATATCACATTCCCCTCATCACCCATCAATATATACCCCAATTTGATAATAATGCTTATGGGAATCAGGATTACAACACCAACAAGACTCAAGATGATGTCAAGACATCTCTTAATGAAAAGATACATCGTTATTATATGGTTATATTATGATTGTAAGAGAATTCAGCATACTTAGTCTCTACAAACAATCTGATTTCCTTCTTAAATCTCTCTTCCGAAAAGACCTCTGCCCACTTTCTACAGACATGATAGTCAAACGGCATCTCGCCTAAGGATTCGAATCTGTTCACTGCATCCATAATAGCCTCAGGGGTCTGCTCGTAGAAGAACAGACCTGTTTCCCCTTCTGAGACCGTTTCTAAAGAGCCTCCGTGTCCTAAGGCAATCACTGGAGTTCCGCATGATTCAGCTTCAACAGGTATCATCCCGAAGTCCTCATCTGCAGCAAATATGAACGCTTTTGCATGTTGCATTTTCTCCTTCAGTACTGCAAATGGCTGATAGCCCATAACTGTTATATTGGAACCAGCCTTTTTTTTATATTTTTCCAGATTAGGCCCACCTCCAATAACAAATAACCTTTTGTCAGGCATCTTGTTGAAAGCCTCTATGACAACGTCAATCTTCTTGTAAGAGACCAAACGACTACTAGTCAGATAATAGTCCTCCTTATCTGTGCATAGCTCAAAATTGGAAATATCGATATTGGGATGTATTGTCGTAGAGTCCCTGCGATATGTCTTTTTGATACGTCTTCCCACATAATCAGAGTTACAGATAAAATAGTCTACCCTAAAACTGCTAAGCATATCCCATTTCCTGATTCTGTGCAGAAGGTAGCGAGCCAGACAACTCCTCAGTCCGTTTGTTAGATGTGATTCTTCCAAATACTCATGATACATATCCCACACATAACGGATGGGAGAATGACAATAACAGATATGTAGCTGATCCTCTCTTGTCAGGACACCCTTCGCAACGCAATGGGAAGAAGAGATGATCACATCATATCCCCGCATATCAAACTGCTCGACAGCCATTGGGAACAATGGAAGATACATCCTGTGCTTTTTCGTAGAAAACGGCAATCTTTGAATAAAAGATGTATGCACTTTTTCCCACGGGATTCCAAGTTCTTCGCAGATGTCCTTTTTCGCAATCAGCGTGAAGATATCAGCATCAGGAAAGACATCAGAAATGGCCTTTGTCACTTTATCGGCCCCGCCCACAGTGACCAACCAATCATGTATGATTGCGACTCTCATATATTAACTTCAGTATAATGACAGATTGCTTCCATGTATTCCTTCACAGTATTCTCAAAAGTTGGGTGTGACATGTCCTCAATAACAGATATTTTTCTTTGATATTCCGAATCACTTAAGTTCTGAGAAATATCATACCCATGTAAAAAATCATCAACGCCATTTCCATCAACATTAATACAAAACTGATTATGGGAATTCTCTTCATCGAAATGACCTATCGGAATACAATTGTAAAGCAGTGCAGTTTTATATGTAGCGTTAATTGAAGAAACAGAGGGAATGATAGGTAACACGCAAAAACCTGCCATACAAAAATAACGGGAAATATCCGCTTCCTCTAGACTTGCCAAATACTTCACTCCAAAACCTTCATAATGATTGACAAATGGAGAACTTGTCAGGATATATAAAGTATTCTGTTGATCCACATTAAATATTTTCCATGCTTCTAGCATGTTGTCTATCGCTTTTGCTTTCGTTATTAACCCAAAATAGATATAGATTCGTCTATTCTTTACAATTCCTTTTGAGGTATTCATAGATATATTGCTTGGGATAGTACGCAAAAAGACAGGCTTACCATATTTTTGCGCAATCATCATTTGGGTATGTTTATCAGTAACAAGCACTACATCAGCAGAAGCTATGAAATGTTTTATGATAAACCTACGAAGGAAATGAACCCTATCGTATTCATGAAGAGACATAACAAGAATTCCTTTTTGACGTATAACTGCATATCGGAGTTTCGCAATATATCGAATAATAAAAACATTGCATTCAGCAAAAGGATACTCTATAACAACTATATCCGTTTGCTTGATTTTATCACATACTTGTGCAAAAAGCTTAGACATGTTCATTGATATAAGTTTATCAACGAATCCATTTGTCCCAGAATTAGCAGAGTGAATACACACTTCACATTTCTTTACCCGCTGAAAACACTTATATAAGTTATAAGAATAGTCACCTATTCCGTCCTTTTTTGTATCTGCATTATTACAAATTATATGTATCATTTAGTCATTCAAGTTCTTCTATAATTTCCTCAACAGGACATTCCTCTACACCCTGTTGTCGATTGATAATGATAATGAAAAAAATATAAAACCAAAAGAAATAAAGCCATAGATTTCCCACAATAAAGTATTGCAATAACTGAGTAATGAAGCCTACTAAAAGAGCCATAGAAGAAGTCGTCTTTTGAGCTTGTCTAAATACAGAGAAAAACATCAACAGCAGCAACACAAAGCCTATAAGCCCTTGATTCAACAAAACAGATAAATATAAATTGTTCGCTTCTTCTGCTGGCTTATATATTTCGACATTATTTTCTGTATGATAAGCTGTAGCCCCAACACCCTGTCCTAACAACATTCTATTCCATCCTCCCTCTAAAAAAGCATCTGTTGCAACAATTAGATTCTCAGCCCTCTCCGCTCCAGAGTAATCCATCTCTTCTTCATCAAATGAAGAGAAAGCTATAATCTTTGTTGAAATACCTTCATAAACGTCTTTAACTTGGGGGAACAAAAAAAATGCTGTAATAAGGGCTCCCACCCCCACAGCCCCCAATGCAAAAAAACTCTTTATAATAGAATAGCGCTGTAACATAAACAGCTTTAGGAGTAAAACTACCAGTATGGCAACATATCCAAAAGTTGATAATGATAAAATAGCTATAGCGAAAGACAATATTGCCCAAAAACTATACTTCTTTAAATCCGATATGAAATAGTATATACATGGAGTTATTATCGGTATCAGATACCCAGGTTCTGATGCCGTACCAGAAAGCCTTTTGAAACCGAATGTCTCAGATGCTTCATAAGGCCCAAATTCACCATACAACATGGTATAACCAAACATTTGAATTAAGCAAAAAACGGCTTCAATGATAACCGTATATTTAAATAATAACACAAAATATTCTTCTGAAATACATATATACTTGTCTTCGGCAATTCTAATAAGTACAAAGAGTAGTATTCCTCGAATAAAATATTTAATCGCAAACATTGGTTGAATGTATTCAGCAAAACCAATGCCTACTATAAAAGAATAAGCCAAAAAGATTAGTAACAGATTACTAATAGTATTATCAGATTCTACATATTCCTCGTTAAAAACAAAATATAGCAAAGGACTCATAGCCATAAGTAATTCACCAAATCGCATAGGAGTGTTTTCGCCAATCATCAAAGCGAATGATTCACGTAAAGGAAATACAATTAACAAGAGGAATAAAAATATTTTTAGGTTTCTGTTTTCAAGCATTTTTATTTACTAGTAGCAATTTCAATAATCCATGAGGGAATCTATCTTTTATGGTGGAGGTCATTTTAAAAAAGGATATCTTCCACAAATACCAGCAAAAGCACAGAATACGACTTCCTCCGTATGAACATTGTATTTGATATGACTCTTTGCGTGACTTTACAAAATTATCATAAGTAGCACCTCCAGATGCATCAACAACAGAAATAGGAACATCAATATATCTAAATGAATAATTGTTAATATATGCCCAAAGTAAGAAATCATAATCAGCAGCAAGACGATAGCTTAAATTAAAAAGTCTCTTCTTCAAGATTTCTGATTTAACAAAAACGCTTTGATGAGAAAACACCATATCATATCTTATTTTACTCAGTTTTTGAGAAAAGACATATTTTTCGCCAAATACATATTTATATATAACATCACCATATATAATATCCGATACGGTCTCACTGGATCTTATTTTATTCTCTACCTCCTCTATAATCATTGAATGTATAAAAACATCACCTGCATTCAAGAAAATTAGGTATTTCCCTTTCGAGGCTTCAATTCCTTTATTCATTGCATCATAAATACCCCGATCAGGTCCCGATATATAATAATTGATACCACTTTTGTACTTACAGATGATATCATTTGTACCATCTGTACTACCACCATCAATGATAATATAATCAATGGACTTTGATGTCTGAGAAATGACCGAACATAGCGTTCTTTCAATAATGTCGACTGAATTATAACATATAGTAACAACACTAAACAACATACAGTCATTCCTCAGTCTATATTAGATAAAATGTCTATGTTCTCCTGTAAAGGAATACTTCAAATCACGATTCCTTTCACCGATTTTCTTAGCCGGAATACCAGCTACTATGGTAAATGGATCCACATCATGAGTTACAACAGCACCTGCTGCAACCACAGCACCTTCTCCGATATGAACACTATGTAGTATAACTGTGTGTGAACCTATCCATGCACGATTATCAATCAAAACAGGACCATGGTTCTGAGTTCCACAACGAAAGAAAGGATCGCGATGATCATGTTGTTCAGTCCATACTTTTACCCCACTGGCAAACACAACATCCTCTCCAATTGTTATTCCATTTCTTGCATCAAGAATTGAATGATCACCAATAATTGATCCACGTCCTATAGTAATTTTGGAAGGTTCTCGTACTTCTGTTCCATAATAAATGACAGCATCAGCACATAGGTTCACACCACATACATGCCGATAAATATAGTTTCTAATATGATGCGATGGAGTGTACGACAAACGATATAAATAATATGCAGTAAATCCAGAGCAAAGCCCTTTTATCTTATACCTTACAGAAATGTCATTTTTCACAATCTCTACTTTATTCTCCTTATTATCACTCATATAATTGTTTTTCACAAAAAAAAATATTTTTATCATCGGGGAGAATAAAAGAACGAACGAAACATTCTTAAACAGAACGATAAAAGCCAATAATACAATTAACAGAAGAGTAACAGTATTCATAAACTATCGGAATTATTATACTATCTGAGCCAAATACCTTTTGCAGTTTTATCTAACAACTTACGTAACTGAATTTTCCCAAATACTGCTTGGAACAACATGACTATAGTTGGGATAACAACCACCCCTGCAACTCCCCATAACCGACATGCAACAGTCATTAAGGGCCATGAAACGAAAGCAAACGATAAATAAATAATGAGTTGTATTCTAACCGTACCAATGCCATTGATAAGATACATATATAGATTCCCCAAATTCAAAATGATTACATATACACAAACACATAACGATAATTCTTGACTAACCTCCACATTTGCTCCTACCCAAAGAAGATAAACATAAGGAGCAAGTATACACATCAGAAGTCCAGTGGCACTATTACCAACCCAAATAAATTCTAATGCCTTAATAGTTCTTTTCATCCACGAATAATCATTTCTTTTGTATGCATCGGTGAAAGCAGACCAGAACGGTGTTAGTACAATAATATTGATAGTATTTAATAACGCAAAGTACTTATATGCTATATTATACTCAGTAACGGCTTCGGGGCCAATCTCTCTAGATATTATAATATTGATGATTTGAAAAATAAAGATCATACATAAATAGATTATAAAAAACTGGACTCCTATCCCTAAGATATCTCGAATCAGCCCCATCTTTATATAACGGAAATGAGGAGCAATATTTTTATATTTATCAGAAGAATATACAAAAAGCGTAACCACTATTGTCAGCAAACAAGGCATTCCTGCATAATATAAAGCCAAATTGGTTAGACTTCCTTCACTAATCCGAGTAAGAATCCAAACGGAAATCAGAGACAGCAATTGACCTCCTCCCTGTATCATCGATGCAAAACCTGTTTTTTGATCAGCCATAAGCATCGTAGAAACAAGGTTTGCAACCATCGTCATGCAGAAGAATGCAGACAAAACAATAAATATCTCACCTAATTCTTCATTATAAGCAGGTTCGACATTTATAACCATAGACCAATCAATAAATACACTGCAAAGACAAATAAAAATATAAATGATTATGACGATGAAAGAAACAGAAAAATAAGTAGTACTCAAATAACATCTTGCTAATTCGATATTGCCTTCAGCTTTAGCTTCGGCAAATCTATTCCTAAAACCATTCCCAAGTCCCAAATCAAATAAGGTTACCCATCCGATAATCGAAGACAATGTCAACCAAATTCCATATCTTGTCGCGTTAACATAATCAATCATTAACGGAACAGTCAGAAAAGACGACAACACATAAATCATCTTTGCCACCACAGATAGCACGACACCCTTCACAGCTTCCTTTGAGCGGCCAGAAGAATTAGCGTAGATTGTTTTCAAACAATATTTCACGATTGCTGAGGAACAGGTTTTGACAGTAACGCCTTCAGGTCACCCTCTTTATAGAAAATGTATATCGTTGTAGCGATGAATGTCAAGATTAGGACAACAACACATATTATCGAGCGTTTTGGTCCTGTCTTCCTAACAGGGACCGTCGATGCCTGAACAACTGCAAAAGCAGGAGTGTCTTCCTGAACTTTCATTTCTGCCTGCTTCAGACGAGCAGAGACCTGCTGATAAATGGTGCGCTGAAGCTGCATCTCTGTTTCTTTATTCAAACGTTTCTGACGGACTTCTTCCAAGAATGAGTTCATGTTTGCATCAGTATACTGGGCATAATCCTGACATGCCTTTTCATATAAAGCCTTTGCCTCGTCGTGCATTTTCTGATTATGCTCCAGATCTACACGAGCCTTTCGAGTACGATAGTTGGTAATGAACCGTTGTAGTAAGACCATGGCTGAGTCTGCAATGGTGGTACAAACTTCTGGATCATAATCTTCAACACTGATCGTAATGAGACTGGTCTTTTTGTTAACGGAACATGAAACCTTTTTTCCTACCAACCTAGCAATAGCAGTTTGACGTTTTGTCATGCGATGAGGATCAAGCTTTGCTGTATCCACTTTCGAAGACCTTCCGAATATTTTTTTTATAGCAGAAGACCACCAAGGGCTATTTGGTCCATTCTTCAGGTAGTCATAGTAGGTTAGCTCTGCATCGGTATTTTTCGGCTTTACTTTCACTTTCAATAATTCTGCCTTGAAATCTACTGATGCCATCAATTCTGGATACAATGCCGGACGTAAGGCATCCGAAGTGCTACTTATGGCCGAACCCAAATCAATTCCAAGACCACTTGCTAAAGAAGCCAAACTACCGCTACTCCGATTACCTGAAAGTTCTGGACTTAATTTTACCGTGCAATTATAATAATTAGGCAACGACAGCATATACAGTGCTGTAAAAAGAAATATTACGGGAAGTACTATCATGTACAATTTCTTATGTTTAAGCATAAGTTGATAAGCTTTAGACGGATCCAAAATAGAAGCACGTCTTATTCTTACATGTTTATCAATCATAATCGTATTATTCTTATTTTAACAGATTTGCTATCGTGGCAACCATTGTGGCAAGAGAAGCAACACTTGTACCTATGCCAAGCCATTGGGAGATGACCTGCGCATCACGAGGTCTTTTGGTCGGTACTACGACTTCACAACCTGGCTCTATCTTTCCCTCCTTGGCCAATGCCATTGTACCATTCTGATAAACTATATAAGCATGGGATTTCTTGGCCCTTTCTCCAAAACCACCAGCTTGCTTGATATAATATTTATAGCCCTTTCCTTCATCAAAGGCCACTGTATTTGGAGCATTAACATCACCGCTGATACGGACAGTATGGTTGAAACTTGGAACTATCAGACGATCACCGTCCACCAACTCTACATCTTGAGTGGAACCGGGATGGGCAAGTGCCTCATCCAAATGGATACCGATAGTATAAGTATCAGATATAGCAATCTTATCAATGTTTATAGAATCTTTTCCATCAGCACCCTGACGAGCCACCTGAAGCACAGCCTGCATACGGGCCTTTTCGTCATCATTCATTTTTCGTAACAATCTGGCACCACGAGCATTTGAGCCAGGAATCAAACCACCCGCAGACTTAACAACATCTGAAAGACGTTGATTTTTCTTTTCTAGTGAGTAAACACCCTCAAAAGTCACCTCCCCTTCGACAAATACATTAATCACTTTCTTAGAAATCGGACTTCTTCGAACATGAACAACATCATAAGGCTCCAAGAAAAAGCTATTTGAATAATCTATCGAAAAACCTGGATTTAACTCAAAACTATAAACTTTCGCCACCTCTTCACTAGCTTCACGAGCCTGAGGATCAATAACCCGCCTCGAGATATCAATTTTTACCGTTGAGGCTTCATCTGTCAGGCCACCAGCCTGAAGAATCAGATCCTCTATCGTCATCTTATCGGCAAACTCGTAGGTTCCCGGGCAGATTACTTCTCCATCAATAGTCAGCGTGCGTAGGTTCTGGTGCTCAGCCATTGTAGGTACGAAAAGTACATCCTCATTTTGCAGAGGTACATCTGCAACTATACCGTTCATAATACCCTCAACATCCACCGCTACTACTTCATGGGTTCGATTCGGTTTAACCCTCCTAATGACAGCACGGGCTGTCAAGGCTTCCTCCATCAGCCCGCTGGAATACTCTATTAAGGAGCGTACACTATTGATTTTCTCTCCAAGATGATACATGCCTGGACGAAATACTGCACCTCTGACCTCAACCATATTTTTATAACGGTCAATAATGGAATCGACAATAACAGAATCACCATCATCCATTTTAAAGTCAGCCCTCTCAAACTCTTCGACATTATAGACACTCTTAAGATCCTCACTCTTACGGAAAACACGGATAAACTTCCTATACGCATCGCCTGAAAGTCCACCACAATATTTTAATAATGAAGACAGACTCTCCGTCTTGCGCATCTCATAGGCCATCGGGCGCTTCACTCGACCAGAAATATCTACAATACATTCATAAGCGCCAACCTGAACAACATCATTGTCTTGCAGACGTACATTACCAGACAGACGACCATTGATGATGAATTCATAAATATCTACTACAGAGATCTGTCGACCGTTTCGGATTACCTTTACATTCCTCATCGTTCCTAAATCGCTTATGCCACCTGCCATATAAAGTGCGTTAAAGACTGTAGAGAAGGCACTCAAGGTATAGGTTCCTGGAGCCTTTACCTCGCCCATGACATTGACAATAATAGTACGAGTCTGACCAACAGTCACCTTGATATCGGAATCCGTATAGAACTTTCCCATTTTGCCACGAATACGACTCTGAGCTGCAGAAACCGTCAGCCCACTTACCTGTATGGGCCCAACATTTGGCACGGTTACTTCACCATCTGGACTAATTGTCAGAATCTCACTCTGCTGCGTATTACCATATACATCAATAACCAACTGATCACCAGGACCAAGCACATAGTTCTGAGGTGTCGCAATGTTCATCTGTGGTTCAAAAGTCAGATACTTATTATTGAAGATGTTACGACCAAATACTTTCTTTTTCTTCTCAGCTGTTGATTCAAAATAGAGAGAATCAGCTTTTATAAAATCCATTCTTGATTCCAGACTATTATCATAAAGCCATTCTGGGGGGCGGTTTTGCATTCTCTTGCTATATATCTGATCGTTCTCTTCAATCTCACGCAGCGGTGCATTATTCTTGCGCATCCTGCTTGAGGCATCCCCTATGGCCTTGTCAACAACACCGCCCATACTGACCTTCTCCAATTGCTGGCTATACTTCTGACGCATCTGTTGGATTTGGGCTAACGTAGCACCTTGCTTGAGCAGTTCAGTTGCAATCTCTGATTCAGCCTTGCCTAATCGCTTTTGTTGGATGACATACTGCAGAATCTGAGTATCGGTCATCCCAGACTGGGCCCATATATCTATTGTAAATAACAACAAGAGAGCCATCATCGAAAATAAACGCTTCATCATACTATAATTATTTATGTGGATTCAAAAACTAGTAATGGATGTAAAAAAGAGGGTCACCCCGAAAAGAACAGGGTGGGAATACTCTACCTTGGAAGCGTAATTATGTCTAAATGTACTGACATTCAGCGACATCTGACGATTACATGATTGGTTTCCGGGCATTTTACCTTGCAAAGGTAATAATTATTTCTTAGAAAAAAGAATAAAAAATATAAAAAAAATCCCTAAACGACCAAACGTTTGGGGATTTCTTGTTATTTTTACCAAGGGAAGTCATCACCCTCGCTTTCTTGGCAAGGGGGGATTTCTTATCTGATTCTATCCATCGAGCGGACGAGCTTCTCGTCGGCGAGGATGCCTCGACGGGCGAGGTAGTAGCAGATGATAGCAATCGCAGGGAAGACGGCAGGCCACGTAGGACGGAATTCAACGGCTCCCCATGCCTTATCACCTAACATCTGGGAAACAACGAAATAGAGGACATACCAACCTATCAAGAGAAACATATTGAACAGACAGAAAAGCGCCTGCATCTTGCGGTTGTGATATATAAATATGGTATAGGTGGCAATGGCAGCTGTGGGCACGAGGATGGCCAGCAGAGGCCAGCTGTCAAAATGATGCTTGCCAATGGGGTCGGTATACCACAGGTTATAGAGACGGGCCACCTCGAGACCTTCCACCTTGAAGGAACCTATCTGCATACAAAGACAGATGACGGTCATAATGATGGCCGCCATCAGGTATAATGTCTGTTTACGCTGTATCATGACAATGGGGATTAGTTGTCCTGATTATCACGAGCAGGGTCACGCCAGTACACTTTGTCATCAACGAACTCCTGAGTGGCCAGCAGTGAAGGCTTTGGCAGCTTCTCGTAGTAACGGGAAATCTCAATCTGCTCACGATTCTCGAACACTTCCTCCAGAGAGTCATTGTATGAAGCGAACTCTGCCAGTTTCTTCGACAGATCTTCCTTAATCTGCACACTGATCTGGTTGGCGCGCTTAGAGATGATGGCCACACTCTCGTAGATATTGCCTGTATCCTTGCAGAGGTCCATAATGTTACGGGTCACGGTATTTACCGGTGCTTTTGATTTCTTGTAATCCATATCTTTTTATTTCTTTTAGTCGCTACGCTTTGTAAAAGCGCTAAAGCGAGTCCGATTTAACTATTTACAATTTACGATTTAGTCTTTAATGACTTTCTTACACTTCTCGATATATTTCTGTGCCGTAGCAGCATTCTTTGAATCAGGGAACTCGTTAATGAAGCCATAGCACTCGTCCTCAGCATCACGATAACGCTCCAGACGCTTCTCCTCCGAGCTGTTCTCTGCCAGATGGAACTTACTCTTCATAATCAGGACCATGAAGGCCTCGCGCTCTTTGCAGTAAGGATAATCCTTCAGACAGTTCTGGGCTGTGATGATACACGACGTATAGTTGCTCTCATCATTGGAGTTGATATTGCCGAAATAACCTCCCAGATTATAGTAAAGCTCTGCTGAGAGATACTCTTTCTGAATCAGTTTGTCGTGAAGTTCATAAAGCCGTTCGTTAGCCTGGGCACGCAACTTGGAATCGGGATAGAGATCCATGAACTGCTGGTAGGCAGTGATAGCGCCATTGGTAGGCGACTGATCCAAGCGAGGTTCTGGGGCACTTTGATAGAGCGACTGACCCACATAAAAGGCAGCTGGCTCAGCATAGATACCACGAGGATAGCTGGTGCCATACTTCTTGAAAGTGGCAGAAGCCGACTCGTAGTCGCGATTGCAATATTGAGCCATCGCCAACATATAGAGACACTCCTGAGCCTCCTCCGAGCCCTTCTTCATCGTCACCACTTCCTCCAACAGGTCGATAGCATGCTGGAACTGGCCATTGGCAAAGAACTCCTTGGCGTACTCATACTTGGCCTCGGTATCGCCATGCTTATAGACAGCGTTGAATTCAGAGCGACAACTCATCATCAACAGAGCCACACATGAGCATATAACTAATCCTTTTTTCATATTCGGGGTGCAAAGTTACATAATTTTTGGCACGGATGACACGGATTACACGGATTTTTTGAAAAAATTAATAATAAATAGGAGAAAAATGACCTAAATGAGGCTTTTTTTATTACCTTTGCAGTTCAAACACAGTTTAAATGGGAAAATTCATACTTACATCAGACTATCAACCCACAGGTGACCAGCCAGAAGCCATCAGACAATTGACGGAGGGTTTGGAGCGTGGTGACAAGTCGCAGGTGCTGCTTGGTGTGACGGGTTCTGGAAAGACCTTCACTATGGCCAATGTGATTGCCAATCGCAACCGCCCTACCCTTATCCTGAGTCATAACAAGACGCTGGCAGCCCAGCTCTATGAGGAGATGAAGGGTTTCTTTCCTCAGAATGCCGTCGAATATTATGTCAGCTATTATGACTACTACCAGCCAGAGGCGTATATCCCTTCGACAGACACCTATATTGAGAAAGACCTCAACATCAATGACGAAATAGACCGTCTGAGATTATCAGCCGTATCAAATTTATTATCAGGCAGAAACGACGTCATCGTTGTATCATCAGTTTCATGTATCTATGGTATGGGAAGTCCTGTAGCTTTACAGGAGAATGTCATTGATCTGCATGTAGGACAGAAGCTCGACCGCAATGCCTTGTTAAGGAAATTAGTCCAGTCACTCTACGTCAGGAACGACCTTGATCTGCAACGAGGCAACTTCCGTGTGAAGGGAGATACGGTAGACATTGCGATGGCCTATAGTGAGGTCGTGTTGCGTGTGACCTTCTGGGATGACGAGATTGATGCCATCGAGGAAGTGGATGCCGTTACCTTCGACCGTCTGGCGAAGTTTGAGGAATACCGTCTCTATCCTGCCAACCTCTTTATGACCTCACAGGAACAGACGAACATCGCCATCCGTCAGATACAAGACGATCTGGTGAAGCAAGTGGCTTTCTTCGAGGAAATGGGCGACCCTATCAAGGCTCAGCGTATCAAGGAACGTGTGGAATATGATATGGAGATGATCAAGGAACTGGGCCACTGCTCAGGCATCGAGAACTACAGTCGCTACTTCGATGGGCGACAGGCTGGCGAAAGACCTTATTGCCTGCTCGACTTCTTCCCTGATGACTATCTGCTCTTCATCGACGAGAGTCATGTGTCTGTGCCACAGATCAATGCGATGTATGGAGGCGACAGAAGCAGGAAGAGTAACCTCGTGGAATATGGTTTCCGTCTGCCTGCTGCCTTCGACAACCGTCCCTTGCGATTTGAAGAGTTCCAGAAAAAGGTTAATCAGGTAATCTACGTCAGTGCCACCCCTGCCGATTTCGAACTGGCAGAGGCAGAAGGTGTGGTCGTTGAGCAGGTGATCCGTCCTACAGGACTGTTGGATCCTGAGATTGAAGTCCGCAAAAGCGAGAACCAGATCGACGACCTGATGGATGAGATCCTGACGCGTAGTCATCGTGGTGAACGAGTCCTTGTGACCACCCTTACCAAACGTATGGCAGAGGAACTCAGCGAATACCTTCTGAACCATGGGGTACAGACGGCCTTTATCCACAGTGACGTGGCGACACTCGACAGAGTGAAGATCCTTGCCGACCTCCGTCAGGGCGTCTACGATGTTCTCGTGGGAGTCAATCTGCTCAGAGAGGGTCTGGACCTGCCAGAAGTATCGTTGGTAGCGATTCTCGACGCAGACAAAGAGGGTTTCCTCCGTAGTCACAGAAGTCTGACCCAGACAGCGGGACGAGCTGCGAGAAACGTAAACGGTAAGGTCATCATGTATGCTGATACCATCACGGCTTCCATGCAGCTGACCATTGATGAGACTCTGCGTCGAAGGACCAAGCAGATGCACTATAACGAAGAACATGGCATTACGCCCAAACAGATTGTGAAGAACCTCACCTTCAGTGCCCTGCAAAAGGAGGATCGTGCAGACATCAAGGAACTGAAACGTGCTTCGAACATCCCGTCAGACGGAAAGGCTGGTGGTATGATGGTTGCTGATCCGATCGTAGAGCGTATGACCAGACCACAGCTGGAGAAGAGCATCGCCGAGACTACTCGTCTAATGAAGGAAGCTGCTAAGAACCTCGACTTCCTGCAGGCTGCCCAATACAGAGACGAGATTATCCGTCTGCAAAAGGAATTGGAGATGAAGTGAGGAATGTGGAATGAGGAATGTGGAATGTGGAATGAGGAATGTGGAATGTGGAATGAGGAATATGGTTAATAAAATCAAAAAAAAGGTAATGCGCGGGCACTTTTCACTTTTCACTATTCACTTTTCACTTCTTTTTTGTACTTTTGCACTCAATAAAACAAGAAAACAAGATGAAAAAGTATTTAATCGCTATTCTGTTGGCTTTGCCTCTGGCTGTATCTGCACAGGACAATACATGGGAAAGAATCGAAGTGGAACCCGTCGAGAAAGAGAATCCTGACGCCAAATACCTGGCTGAGAACGCTGTCCCCTTGGTAGACGGGAAGGTGGTGTTCCAAACTGTCATCAAGGCACCAGGCAAGAGTGCTGACCAGATCTATGACATTCTGTTGAAGCAACTGGAGAAGATGGTCCAGGAGCCTAACCAGATTGAGAACAGCGTCGTAGCCCTTCAGGATCGCGACAAGCATGAGTTGGCAGCCGTCTTCCACGAGTGGCTCGTCTTCAAGAACTCAGCACTCGCACTCGACCGTACGCAGTTTAACTTCCAGCTCCACGTCTTGTGTTCTGACGGACAGGCTGACGTGAGTATGGCGCGTATGAGTTACGATTACGACTTAGACCGTAAGCCTACTCACTATACGGCAGAGGAGTGGATCACCGACAAATATGCCGTCAACAAGAAACATACGAAACTCTACCCCATCTCGGCTAAGTTCCGTAGGAAGACCATTGACCGTAAGGACTTCATCTTTAAGAAATTCGAGTCACTTCTTAACGAGTAATAATGAACAAAGATAAAATACGTAACATTCTGAACCTCATCTTCATGCTTGGCGCCATTGTAGGCGTGATCTGGTATCTTACCAAAGACAGGACTGAGGGCACATACATCATTTTGATCGCGATGTGTTTTAAGATTGCAGAGTCTTCCCTGCGAATGATGAAATAACACTATGACTAAAAGACTGAGTCTGATTTTCGTTGCACTGTTGGCACTGACGTCCGTCTGTGCCCAGGACACCTTCAACCAGATCGACGAGATGGGCAACGTGACGCAGCGCAGCGACAATACGAAGTTCAATAAACACAACAACGACACCACCAAGAACAAGGAGATACCCAAGGGCATTTATGTGTGGACCATCGACAGGAAGTTCGGCAATGTGATTCCTGCTGTGCCTGACACCATGCCCCACCTCTTCATGAACACCACCTTCAACAACGGCATCTATGGAGAATACAACCACGCGGGTAGCAACTATACCTCCCGCCTGAGCAGAATCTTCATCAACCGCCCTGTGGTCAATGACATCTTCATCTTCACCTCGCCCTACACCTTTGTAGAGAAAAGGCCCGAGACATTCCTGTTTATGAATACCCTGTCGCCCTATACCAATATACTCTACGACAACTGTGGCGACAAGACCAACGGCGAAGACCATATCGATGCCAAGTTCGCTGTCAATGCCAACAAGCGCTTCAACGTAGGATTCGACCTCGACTACGCTTATGCCAGAGGCTACTACAGCAATCAGAATATATCGCACTTCAACGCTACCATCTTCACCTCTTACCTGGGTGACAAATACAATTTGCATTTCTTCTTTAATGCAGCACATCAGAAAGCCTCTGAGAACGGAGGTATCGCCGATGATGAGTACATCACCCACCCAGAGTCAAAGACTGACAACTATGCAGATAACGAGATTCCTACAGTCCTTTCACAGAACTGGAACAGAAATGACCACCAGCACATCTTCCTCTCCCACCGCTATAACATCGGATTCTACAGGATGGTGAAGATGACTGAGGCAGAGATCAAGGCGAAGAAGTTTGCTGAGGAGTCGCGTAAGCAGAAAGAAGCCAAAGAAGGACAGGAGAAGAAGGACAGTGGACGCGATACGAGGGAGCCTGTCAAGAAAGCCCCCTCTGGTCGTCCTGAGGGTGCCAAGATCATGGGAAAGGAACCCACTGGCATCAAAGACTCTTTGAACATCGCCACTGACTCTACCCGTATCAAGGTGGACAGTCAGGCTGCCATCGACAGTCTGAATCGCCTGAAGGCCATCGAGGACTCCATCAATGCCACGATGAAACGTGAGTATGTGCCTGTCACCAGTTTCATCCATACTTTCGAGCTGAACAACTACGATCATATTTATCAGGCCTACCAGACACCTACGGGCTACTATCTCAACAAATACTACTCAAAGGGACTGGAGTATGGCAACGACTCTATCTACGACCAGTCGAAGCACTTCCAGATGAAGAACACCTTCGGACTGGCTCTGCTCGAAGGCTTCAACAAATATATGAAAGCAGGACTAAAGGGATTCCTTACCCACGAATATCGTACGTTCAGTATGCCTGATACCGTTGGATCCACTACCATCAAACAGACGTGGAAGGAACATAACATCAGTGTGGGAGGGCAGTTGAGCAAGACCCAGGGTAAGACGCTGCACTTCAACTTGCAGGCAGAGTTCTGGTTGGCTGGAGAGGATGCAGGCCAGTTGCATGCCGACTTCAACACCGACCTGAATTTCCCTCTCTTCGGCGATACCGTAAGACTCGCTGCCTCAGCCTATTTCCACAGAGACAACCCCGTCTTCTACCAACGCACCTATCACTCGAAACACTTCTGGTGGGATCATGATGACATGGCCAAGGAGACCCGTACCCGTCTGGAGGGACTCTTCAAATACGAGAAGACGAACACAGCCCTGCGTGTAGCCATCGAGGAGATCCAGAACTACACCTACTACGGCATGAGCTACGATGCCACCTCGACAGCACGTACAAACATGACGGCAGGCGTCTACCAGGAATCTGGCAACATCAACATTCTCACAGCCCAGTTGCACCAGAACTTCCGTTTAGGTCCTCTGAACTGGGAGAACGTGATCACCTATCAGAACTCCAGCAATATGGATGTGCTGCCCTTGCCCACCTGGAACATCTTCACGAACCTCTATCTGAAGTTCAGGGTTGCCAAGGTGCTGGGTGTGGAGTTAGGAGCCGATGCCACGTACTTTTCCAAATATTACGCTCCAGACTTCTGTCCAGGCATCAACCAGTTTGCTATCCAGCAGAACGAAGCCAGCAAGATAGAATTGGGCGGCTATCCCTTCATCGATGTTTATGCGAACATGGTGCTGAAGGGTGTAAGATTCTTCGTGATGATGAGTCATGTGAACAATGGCTCTGGAAACCACATGAAGTTCCTCTCTCCCCACTATCCCACGAATGGCAATGTGCTCCACCTGGGCGTCAGCTGGAACTTCTTTAATTAGTCAAGAAGCCTATACCAGCAGAAGACCGACACTCACTAAGACGCCATAGATAAAGATATTTCGCGCTGTTTCTCCCAAGATGAGATTCAGCGCTTTTCCTTGATAGATGCGCTTCATCTTCAGATAGGTAAAGAGATGAAGCACCAGATAGAGCAAGGGCAGCAGCGAGGCGAGGATATGTCCGTTCATCCAGAAGGTACCTCCCAGGATGATGGCAGCCACACCAACGCCCACATAGAGCTGAAGACCAGCCTTCGGACCTAAGCGCACGATAATCGTGTTCTTTCCTGCCAGACGGTCGTTGTCTCTGTCACGGAAGTTATTGACAATCAGGAGAGCGTCGATCACCAGCCCACAGGCTATGGAGGCTAAGAACACCTCAGCGGTGACCACATGCAGCTGGACGTAATAGCTACAGCAGACAGGTACGATGCCAAAGAACACCAGCACGAGCAGATCGCCCAATCCCAGATAGGAGAAGAAGGTGGTATAGAGGAAGGCGAAGATCACACAGAAGATACCCACGAGAATCATCTCCAGGCCCCCATAATAGGCTAATGGCAGTCCTATGACACAGGCCAGACACGTCGTGAAGGCAATGGCCTTCTTCATCGAATCGAGTTTCACCCACCCCTGGGCACAAGCACGCCTGGGACCCAATCGCGTCTCCACATCATCAGTGCCTTTGGCAAAATCAAAGAAATCGTTGATGAAGTTGGCATCAATCTGCATGGCAAAGGAGAAGAGCAGACAGAGCAGCGCTGCCGTCCAACTAAACACCCCGTCTTCATACTGGAAGGCGTCAACCCATGCCAAAGCCACACCAATCATTACAGGCACAGCAGCACCCGACAAGGTCTTCGGACGGGCTGCCAAAAGCCATGCCTGAACAGAATCAGTCTTAATTTTCCTTTCTTCCATCTCTATTTTTCGCTTTTTATTTGCAAAAGTAATCAGAAATTCGTATATTTGCAAAATTATTCGAGACTTTTTATGATTAACAACAACCCAAGCCTGGATTTAGTGGAGTTTATCGAGACACAGATACTCCCACGCTATGCAGCTTTCGACCGTGCCCACAATATGGAGCACGTCACTCGTGTCATTCGAAGTTCACTGGAACTGGTGAAAACCACCGGTGCTGATATCAACATGGCTTATGTCATTGCCGCCTATCATGATCTGGGGATGTCAGGTCATCGTGCCGACCACCATATCCGAGGTGGGAAGATTCTGGCAGCCGATGCCCGACTGAAGAAATGGTTCTCGCCTGATCAGATCAAGATCATGAGGGAAGCGGTGGAGGATCATCGTGCTTCAGCCAGTAGGGCACCACGTAGCATCTACGGAAAGATCGTGGCTGAAGCAGACCGTGATATCGATACCCAGACAGTGATACGCAGAACCATCCAGTTCGGACTGGCCAATTACCCCCAGCTCGACAAGGAAGGACAGTGGAAACGATTCCTGGAGCACATGAACAGCAAGTACTCCAAGGACGGCTACATCAAACTGTGGATTCCCAACTCGCCCAATGCCAAGAAGCTCAACGACCTGCGCAATCTCATTGCCCAGCCTCTACAACTGCGTGAGGCCTTCAACAAGATCTTTGCTGAAGAGCTGGCGGCAGCAGCCGAAGAGCAGAAAGCAGCCGAGGAGGCAACTACTGCATGAAATACAGATAATAGATCGCTGCCAGGAGCACTACAAGTGCAATGAGGATGGCCGACTTGATCATACAAGAAGCCACCTTCTTCACCACCAGGAAGGCCACAATGATGGCCACCAGCACAAAAATGTAATATCCGATATTTCCCATATTACTTGAATAGTTTTCTGAATACTGTTGGAATGGGGGTTTCAAACTCCATCGGTTCACCCGTCACAGGATGATGGAAACATAGCAGCCATGCATGCAGACAGAGACGATGCAGGGGATCGTCACCATTACCGTATTTCGGATCGCCACAGACAGGGTGACCCATATCAGCTGAATGGACACGGATCTGGTTCTTACGACCAGTCTCGAGTTTGAACTCCACCAGTGAGTGCTCCGTCGTACGAGCCATCACGTGGAAATGGGTGACGGCATACTTGCCACCATTATCCGTAGGCGAGGAATAGGTCACGTAGGCCTTGTTATCCTTCAGCCAGTTGGCGATGGTACCCTCATCCTGCTCCATCTCACCTGAGCAGACAGCCACATAACGGCGGTCATAGACTATCTGATGCCAGTTGTGCTCAAGTATCTGTTCCGTCTCGATATCCTTCGCATAGACCATCAGTCCACTCGTATCACGATCCAGACGATGCACTACATGGGCTGTGCACTTCTGACGCGACTTCTTGAAATAGTCGTCGAGAACGCTCTTCACGTTAAGGCTTGAGTGACCTGCTGCCATCGAGAGGATACCCTCTGCCTTCTCAACCACGATGAGCCATTTGTCCTCATAGACGATCTTCACATAACGGCTCTTGAAACCCCGTTGGTTGCGCTTGGTCTTGCTGACAGCTATCTTCATACCAGGTTCCAGGGGAAAATCAAACTGGCTGACGGTCTTGCCGTTCACCCTGATTCCCCTACCCTGCAACGTAGCCTTGATCTTCGATTTCGACTGTTGCAGATTCTGCAACAGCCATTCCAACAACGGCATCGACTCCGAGACGGTATAGTGCTCGTAGTCGCCCTCATGGTTATATCCTGAGTTGAATCGCATTTCGTTAGTTAGAAAAAAGCCCCCCTCTCCTTATTTGAGGAGAAGGGGAGCCACAAGTTTGTATTAGTAGAATTTAAAGTAGCGTCTTGCGTTGTTATAGCTGATGTCCTCAACCATACGTCCGAGAATCTCCTGATCGTTAGGCAGCAAGCCCTTCTCGACGTCGTTGCCGAGAATGTTGCAGAGGATACGACGGAAGTACTCATGACGAGGATAGCTCAGGAACGAACGGCTGTCAGTAAGCATACCCACGAAGCGGCTGAGCAGACCCAGCACTGAGAGGGCGTTCATCTGACGGATCATACCGTCCATCTGATCATTGAACCACCAGCCTGAACCAAACTGGATCTTGCCTGGCTCACCACCCTGGAAGTTACCCAGCATCGTGGCGATCACCTCATTGGCACAAGGATTCAGTGTATATAATATGGTACGTGTGAGTTTATCCTTCATGTTCAGCTTGTTCAGGAAGGTCGACATAGCCTTGGCAGTGTTGAACTCACCGATGCTGTCGAAACCAGTGTCAGCACCCAGCTGGTTGTACATCTTCGTGTTGTTGTCGCGGATGGCACCATAGTGGAACTGCTGTGTCCAGTCGGCATCAGCGTCCATCTCTGCCATGACGGTGAGGAAACAGTTCTTGAACTGACGGATCTCGAGCTTCGAAAGCTGCTGACCACGCATAGCCTTCTCGAAGATGGTCTCGATCTCTGAATCGGTATACTCCTCATCGTAGAACTCCTCGATACCATGATCAGAGAGCTTACATCCATTGGCCTCGAAGAAGTCGTGACGCTTCTGGAGGGCATCGACCATATCAGCGAACTTTGTGATGCTGACACCTGATACATTGGCGAGCTGCTCGACGTACTTGGCGAACTCAGGCTTCTCGATGTTCATGGCCTTGTCAGGACGCCAGGCAGGAATCATCATGGGATCATCCTGAGCCTTGTGCTTGGCATACTCGATGTGGTTGTGCAGATCGTCTACAGGATCGTCTGTGGTGCAGACGCACTCCACATGGTAGTGCTTCATCAGACCACGTGCAGAGAACTCAGGCTGCTTCAGCTTCTCGTTACACTCGTCGAAGATCTCGCGGGCGGTCTTAGGACTCAGCTGCTTCGTGATACCGAAGGCAGTCTTCAGCTCAAGGTGTGTCCAATGATACAAGGGGTTGCGGAAGGTGTAAGGCACTGTCTCAGCCCACTTCTCGAACTTCTCCCAGTCTGAGGTGTCCTTGCCTGTGCAATACTTCTCGTCGATACCGTTTGTACGCATGGCACGCCACTTGTAGTGGTCTCCACCCAGCCAAAGTTCTGTAATACTCTTAAAACGATGGTCGTTGGCCACCATCTCAGGGATGAGGTGACAGTGATAGTCGATGATGGGCATCTTAGCCGCATGGTTGTGATACAAGTCCTGAGCCACCTGGGTCTCGAGAACGAAGTTATCATCATTGAACTGCTTCATAATTCTTGTTGTTTTAGTTGTTCGTTTCAATTTTTGTGCAAAGATAATGATAATTTCGCAGAAAAACACTACCTTTGCAGAAAAATAACCACGTAAACGTTTGTTTTATGCGAACCAAGATCTTACTCATCTATACTGGCGGTACCATCGGCATGAACCGCAACCCCAAGACGGGGGCCCTCGAACCCTTCGATTTCGAGCAGCTCCTGCAGAATGTGCCCGAGCTGAAACAGTTTGATATCCAGATTGACGCCTATCAGTTCAATCCCCCCATCGACTCCAGCGACATGTCGCCTGCCCTCTGGACAGACCTCTCCCACTGCATTGCCGACCGTTATGACGCCTACGACGGCTTCGTGGTGCTGCATGGTACGGACACGATGGCCTATACGGCCTCTGCCCTCTCCTACATGCTCGAGAACCTGACGAAGCCAGTGGTCTTCACAGGCTCCCAACTCCCCATCGGCCAGTTGCGCACGGATGGCAAGGAGAATCTCATCACAGCCGTCGAGATCGCTGCTGCGAAGGATGAGGAAGGACATGCGATGGTGCCTGAGGTGGGCATCTACTTCGGAGGACATCTGCTGCGTGGCAACCGCACCACCAAGCAGAGCGCCGAGGAATTCAATGCCTTCGAGTCGTTCAACTATCCCCACCTCGTGGACGCAGGCGTGAACATTACCTATCATCGCGACCGCATCCTGAAGCCCGACTGGGAGAAGCCTATGACCCCCCATTTCCGACTCGACAACAACGTGATCATCTTCTCGCTCTTTCCTGGCATCCGCGAAGACCTGATCCGGCATATCATCCACACACCCAATCTGAAGGCCATCGTCATGCGTACCTTCGGATCAGGCAATGCCCCTCAAAAACCCTGGTTGCTCAATGCCCTCAGGGAAGGAACGAAGAACGGAAAGGTGATTGTGAATATCAGCCAGTGCATGCAGGGAGCTGTCGAGATGAGCCGTTACGACTGTGGTTTCCATCTGCAGGAGGCAGGTGTCATCAGCGGGCGCGACTCTACGGTCGAGAGTGCAGTTACCAAGCTGATGTTCCTCCAGAGCCACTATCCCGACGACCCTGAGACCGTCCGCCACCTCATGCAGCAGTCCATCCGCGGCGAGATGACGATTTAAGCACTATTTTCTCCAGAATATGGAGGTGATATCCTCCATGTCGCCTGTATCCGATATGCGATAGAGGCGTTGGTTGGTCTTGGGATTCTTGAGCGGTCCGAGATGCCTGATGAAGGGTCCGATCTTGATGTAGTCGAAGTCTTTCTTGTTGATGGCAGCGGAGATGACGGTCTTGCCACTATACCAAGCCACTTTGAACTGCGGATGTTCCTCATGGATATACTGTGCAAGCATGTTGACACTTTTCGGATCGGAATCGCCTCCCATGAAGGAGATACACGTGATGTCTGTGCCATACTCCTCGACGAAGTGGTCGATTGCCTCCGTGTTCAGAGGCAGTCCGATATCTTCCCAGAGGTAGTGGCTGTGACAACCAGGGCAGTGACAAGGGCAATTAGAAATATTAATTGCCAATGTCACTTCGTCTGGTATCTCCTGAAATACGATGTCTGTATTGACGTACTTCAGCATAAGGCTATTGGTATGGTTCCTTTAGCGTTAGATTTCAGTTGTCTGATAGCCAGCATGGGCATAGAATCTGCGACCAGCCTCTTCCTGACGAGCCTGTGAGAAGTTGCTCACGCGCTTCAGGTAGCCGATGATACGTGTCATGTAGTCCACGTTCTTCGAATGGCAATGTGGGCACTCCTTCAGGTAGCGCTTGTCGATGTGGCCGCAGTCGTTGCATACCGTGTTGGGGATGTTGAACGTGAAGTAGTTGCAACCCTCCTTGGCAGCGACCTTCAGCAGGTGCAGATACTGCTCCTTCGAGAGGTGCTCGTCAAGGTTCATGTGGAGGGCAGAACCACCCGTCAGGTGCTCGATATAGGGAGCGCCGTGCAGCTTGAACTTGTCGATGATGGTCAGCGAGTTGTCCTCTACCACGTAGAAGTAGCTGTTGTAGCAGTCGCGTGGTACGAAGTAGCCGTCCTCACGATCCCACTTGGCGTGCTTCACACCCACGTTCTCTGCCGGAATCATCTCGCAGTTGAACATCACGTCCTTCGAACGATACTGACGGTTGTACTTCTCGATCAGTCCGAGGATGCCCTGTACGAAGTGCAGATAGTCGTCGTTAGGCGTAATCTTCAGTCCCATGAACTCAGCAGCCTCTACGAGTCCGTTGATACCGATGGTCAGATACTGACGACCGATGTTGATATAGCCTGCGTCGAAGAGTGGCAGCATGCCGTGCTCCTGCAGCTCCTTCAGGTTCTCGTTGTAGGCCAGCTGCACTTTGTGGCAGAGGTCGATCACGCTGCCGAGATACTCCAGATAGTCCATCTTGTGGTTCACAGCATACTGGATACAGCGGTTCAGGTTGATGGTGAGCACAGACTTCGAACCCGTGCTGACGCCACCAGCGCCGAGGGTGTAGCTGAAGCCGTTGTCGGTGATCTCGTTGCGCAGACGGCAGCAAGAGCTCAGCGAGTCGGCATTGTTGCTCATGTAGGTGAAGAACGAGTGACCCTCACTGTACATCTCGGCAGTGAACTCGCCCCACTCCTTGTCCTTCGGATCGCCGTTCTCGTCGGTCAGCAGAGCCATCGTCTCAACGGGGAAGGTCAGCAGAGTCTTGGTACGCTCCTTGTTGAACCATTTCATGAAGCGTTTCTGGAGCCAAGAGAGACCGTCCCAGTCGGGCTTTGAACCATCGGGGAAATAGAACTCGCCAAAGATCGACTCGAAGTAGTAGCGATCGTAGTAAGCCACGTTCCAGAACACAGCCTGGTAGTTACGTGCACCAGTAGGCTGGTTCAGCGTGTAGACGATCTGCTCAAAATAGTCGGTGATCACCTTGTCGATGGTGCGCTTCTTCAGCGAGAGGTCAGCCTGGTCGTTGGGGCGCTTCCAGTAGTCGAGTCCGTATTCCTTGCCGATGAAATAGTTCATGTACATCAGGAACTCAGGTGTGGCACAGGCACCACTCAGCATAGAGCTGACCATGAATACCATGTTCACAAATCCGCCAGCGAAGGACTTCAGGTTGGTGGGAGCCGTCGAGTTGCCACCGATAGCCACTGTACCTCCGATGAGCCATGGGTACATCGTGATCGAGGCGCAATAGTTTGCCAGTGAGGTCTCGTCGTTCTTATATATAAAGTGGTGGGTCAGCTTGTCGATATACTCGTCAGCCAGTTCCTTACCATACATCTTCTTGATACGGTCGGTGAGCATACGGCGGTTCAGGCGGATGAAGCCACTCTTGGGGAGCTCACCGATGAGGGTGGCGATGTTCTTGTGCTCCACGTTGGCGTTGGCATCATACTTCGAACCGGTAGCAGCGTTTACCGACTCGCAGTACTCTGAGAGGAACTGCAGCTTAGCCAATGTCTCACGGTCTTCTGTGTGTGCCTGGCGATAGAGCATGAACGATTTGGCCACTTTGTAGAAACCTTCGCGCATGAGTGCCTCTTCTACCTGGTTCTGGATGTCTTCCACAGTGATGTCGTCGTGAATGTCAAGATGGCTAAGGATTTTTGAAATAGTACCGAGGTCGGCTGGATAGTCAACACTCTCGAACGCCTTGACGATGGCGTTCATGATTTTGTCTAGTGAGAACAGGTCTTTCGAACCGTCACGCTTGGTGATCGTAAAGTTTTTAATTTCCATTTTTGTTGAATGAATCTTTAAGTTGTTATTTTGTTATTACTTTCTTTATTCTGGTTTGTCAGTTTTGTTTTCTTCGTCCCTTATGTTCTTCTCGTCTTCTATCCAGGAACAGTTATTCTGCTGCGCTGTCTCTATCCGGTTGTTTTCCATTTCGGGAAACTTTTTTGTTTTTCGAATCAGAAAAGTTTTCCATTTTGGTAAATCCGAATTCGACTGCAAAGATACTAATTTATCCATAAACAACCATAACATTAAGCAGAAAATTACTGCAAAATTATGTTAATTTTATCAGCAAAAACCCATCATTGCATTCAGAACAACCTCATTCTTAAGCGCTTACAAAAATCTATTCAAAATCAAGTTGAACCCTCTCCTCGCGCGTACCTTAATTTATATATTATAGGCCATCCACCAAACTTTTGGAAAACTTCTTCGATTAACAAAATGGAAAAGTTTACCATTTTTGGATAAATCAGGCAAAAATAAAAATCCCCTGACATTGGCCAGGGGATTAACTATTTGGTAGAACAAGATTAGTTCTGGAACCAGCCGAATGGAATCTTGTAGCCGAGTGTGAACTGGAACACACTGTTCTTACTGCTGCTGCCCTCCTGATCCCAAAGCTTGGTCAGACCGAGATTATAGCGAGCGTCGATCACGAAGTTGCTGATCTCGTAAGAAATGCCGATGGGGATGGCAAAATCGAAGCTCTTGAAGTTCGGAATGTCTGACTCGACAGAACTGCCACCCGACTCTACCTTCATCTTATGCTTCACATTGAATCCTGGCTGGATACCAGCCTTGAGAGCAAGCCCACGAGTCACATAGAAATTGGCAAGAATGGGAATGTTAACATAATCCATATTCAGCTTATTCTTAATAGTCACTCCACCTTCCTTAACCTTTGCCTTGGCACCCTGCATAGAATAGAGCACGCCAAAGCTGATGGCCAATGGCTCATTAATCTGATAGATCATGTCAGCACCAGCAACGAGACCGAACTTCATGCTGGCATCATCGGCATCTGTAACGGTTGCCAGGTTGAAACCAGCCTTAGGCATTACAGCCCATGAGCCTGCCCTCATCTGTGCACTAACTGTCATGGTTGTCAACATCATGACTGCGAGAATCAAAATTTTTTTCATAAGCATAATTGTTAAAATGTTAATACTATAATATAATTATTTCATGACGAATCGGGTTCGTGAGAGCACTTACTTGTTACTCTTCATGAAACGGAAATCGATACCGCCACCGAAGTCTCCGATACGATCATCCGACATACCCATCATCTGAAACTTCTTGCCATCTTTCTCCACCACATATCCGCGAACCTTATCGGCCTTCAGCTGCTCGGCAGTCATCTCCTTGCCGCTGAACGTGTGATAGCATTTCACGCCCTTAGCCTCAA
>JAEETB010000151.1 GCA_016286575.1 Prevotella sp. | reverse complement strand
AAGTCGGGATGCTCCTTCTTGGCTATCTCGATACAGGTCGTTCCATTATTGGCCGTACATACCTGAAATTTCTCGTTTGACAACAAAATCTTTAACAACAAGACATTGCTGACAACATCATCGACGATAAGTATTTTATACTCACTTCGGTTTATTTTTGACTCTAACGTTTCTCCTGCGTCCATTTCGGGTCAGTAATAAATGACTATTTCAATTTGCAAAAATAGTATATTATATTGGAATTACCAAATTATTACGTCTTTTTTTTTATATTTTGCATAAAAAAGCCCATCAGAACAATCTGATGAGCTTTGCGGTGCGTACGAGATTCGAACTCGTGACCTCCTGCGTGACAGGCAGGCATTCTAACCTACTGAACTAACGCACCAAGAGTGCCATTCAACTTAAAAGTGCGGTGCGTACGAGATTCGAACTCGTGACCTCCTGCGTGACAGGCAGGCATTCTAACCTACTGAACTAACGCACCAGAAAGCACTCTTTCTTATTAGCGGGTGCAAAGGTATAAATAAAATCCGAATCCACAAAATATTTTTGCGTTTTTTTTTGATGGAATCAGCATTTTCTCTTAAAAAACCAACTGCATCATCACCGCATCGTGGTATTCTCGTCCATCGTAAAGCCAATCTTTGATTCTGACCGATTCTTGATAGCCCATCACATGAAAGAGGTGGTAAGAGGCTTTGTTCCTCAGATCAACATAAGCGAAAATCTGGTGCAGGTGGAGTACATTCAGGGCATAATCTGCTATCTGGTCCAGTGTGCTTCTGCCATATCCGCATCTTCTGAAAGCATTGAGTATGATCAAGCCTACCTCAGCTCTCCTGTTACTGGGGTCAAAATTGACCAAGTCTACAATACCCACAATTTCGCTTTCCGTGTTCTCGATAATCATCCTAACCTGACCATCCTTGTAGATATCGTCTGAGGCGTTAGCCACATAATCATGCAGCGTATATCTTGAATAAGGTACGTTGGAGGTACCGACATTCCATAGTTCCCTGTCGTTCTCTATCCGATACAAGAGATCCAGATCCTCTGGCTCAATCGCCCTTAACCTTACTATCGAATTTTCTTTAGTCATAAATGTAGTTTTTTTCGTAAGATGTCCGTCAGTGCTATAGCTGCCCGGAAATATATAGCCATCTTGACTGGCAACGCATAGAAAACACTCAGATGACTATAATGCTTGCGGAAGAAGATCAGCATGGCCTTGTAGAAGATGTGCACATAACGGTAATCGCTTTTCTGTGTCGACTTCCCTTTGAAGTGAGTTATCGGATACGGCAGGTACCAGTTCTCCCAACCGCCTTTCAGGAGTCTATACGACAGGTCGATATCCTCGCCGTACATAAAGAAATCCTCATCCAACAGTCCAACCTGATCGATGGCATTCCGACGGAGGAAACAGAAGGCGCCACTGATGACTTCAATCCTCCCGGGTTTGTCCCAGGGCAGATGACTCATATAATAACGCTTCGTAAAACCAAGCATCTTCAGACACGACACCCAAGGTGTGGGTAAAGCCCTGCGCGATTCAGGTGCCACTGAACCATCAGCATGATGCATCATCACACCTGCCCCACCCGCTTTCGGATGTTCCTCCATGAATCGTAGCACTTCCCGCAACGTATCTTTTTCTACGATGGTATCAGGATTAAGTAACAGCACATATTCGCCGATTGACTCACGGATGGCGATATTGTTAGCCCGTGAGAAACCCATATTTTCAGGATTCTCAATCAGACGAACCCAGGGATACTTCGTTCTCACCGTTTCCACACTGTCATCGTCAGAACGATTGTCAACTACAAACACTTCGCCCTCAATGCCTTCAAGAGCTTGCTTCACACTCTGCAGACACTGCTCCAGATAGCTGCGCACATTATAGCTGACAATGACGATACTCAGTTTCATATTCTCTATTCGCTTTTTTCTTCTTCAGCAGTTTCTGCGTAACAACGATTCAGACTTGGGAATACGAAGGGCAGACAGAGCAGCAACATGATGGCCAGGTAACCGAAGGTCGTATTCATATATATATAATATAATAAGGTGTCTGCCAGCATCGGCACTTCAAGTGTCAGCAGACGGATGGTTCCCCACTTCATCATAGCAGGTTCCTGACGATTGATCAGGTCGTCGTGGACAAATTTGAACTTAAAGAGTCTCAGTCCAAGGAAAGCTGCTCCAAGCGATACAAGCTCCATGAGAGCAGTGAGTATAAACTCCGACTGCTTTTCCTCTGCCATGATGCCGGATTCCAGTATGTCTGTCTCAAAAAGCACAATAACAACTAATGTCAGAGCTGCTAACAACATATAAAGCAATGTCAGATATTTACTGATTCTTTTCATCTTATTCTGTTTATTTATTTGTCTTCAAATAATGTACGGTTCATGATAGAACGTCCTAACGTTACCTCATCTGTGTATTCCAGTTCGTTGCCCACAGCCACGCCTCGGGCTATCACACTGACCTTTACGTTATAGGCTGCCAGTTTCCTGTAAATATAGAAGTTGGTCGTATCACCTTCCATCGTGGGACTCAGGGCGAGAATCACCTCCTGAACGTCACCGTGGGCCACGCGACGGATCAGCGAGTCGATCTCAATGTCACCAGGACCCATACCGTCCATCGGAGATATGATACCTCCTAGAACATGGTAGAGTCCATGAAACTGCTGGGTATTCTCGATGGCCATCACGTCTTGAATGTTCTCCACCACACAGACTGTCGACTTGTCGCGTCGCTCGTCTGAGCAGATGGGACAGGTCTCTGTATCACTGATGTTATGACAGATATGGCAGTATTTCACTTCCTGCTTCAATTGACTTAAAGCCTGGGCGAACTGCTCCACATCCGAATTGTCCTGACGCAGAATCCATAGCACAAGCCTGAGTGCAGTCTTTCTGCCGATGCCAGGCAATTTGGAGAATTCAGCCACAGCCCGCTCCAGTAATTCCGATGGATATTGCTGATGTATCATATGTCTATTCTCAATTTTCAATTTCCGACAGTTCCAACCAACGCATGGACTTCTCGTCGAGCTCGTCCTTCAGCAATGGCAGTCGTTTGCTTTTTTCAGTCAGTTCCTCCACCGAGAGAGTCCCACTGCAAAGGGCTTCCTCGATCGATTGCTGTTCAGCTTCAAGCTTCTCGATATCTTTTTCCAATTGCTCAAATTCACGTTTCTCTTTATAGGTCATCTTGCGTTTCCCCGTGGGTTGGGTTTCACGGTTCTGCTTGTTTACCTTTGCAGATGTCGCCTCTTTTGTCTGAGCAAATTCTCTTGGTTGTAGCGATTGCCACTCCCGATACTGGGTATAGTTGCCTGGAAAATCCTTAATCTCACCATCGCCCTTGAATACCAGCAAATGATCCACCACCTTATCCATAAAATAACGATCGTGGCTCACTACGATCACACAACCAGGAAAATCCTGTAGATATTCTTCCAATATTTGGAGTGTCACGATGTCAAGATCGTTCGTAGGCTCGTCAAGTACGAGAAAATTCGGGTTCTTCATCAGCACCGTACAAAGGTAAAGCTTCCGTCGTTCACCACCGCTGAGCTTATAGACGTAGTTGTGCTGCTGCTCGGGCGTAAAGAGGAAATACTGCAGAAACTGTGAAGCCGTGAAGTGCTTGCCACCTCCCAGGTCGATATACTCTGCAATATCTCTTACCACGTCGATTACCTTCTGCTGTTCGTCAAACAGTAACCCTTCTTGAGAGAAATAGCCAAAGCGCACTGTATCGCCGATATCGAAACGTCCGCTATCAAGGGGCGTCATACCGAGAAGCATCTTGATGAAGGTACTTTTCCCTGTACCGTTATTGCCCACTATTCCCATCTTCTCGAATCGTGAGAAGTTATAGTAGAAGTCTTTCAAAATCACTTTGTCGTCGAATGCCTTCGACACATACTGGCACTCAAAAATCTTAGAGCCGATATAGACGTTGCGCGACTTCAGTCTGATTTGTCTTTCTTCGATGCGCTGTTTGGCCACCTTCTCCAGTTCGTAGAAGGCTTCCTCACGGTAACGGGCTTTATGCCCGCGTGCCTGAGGCATGCGTCGCATCCATTCCAGTTCAGTGCGATAGAGGTTATTGGCTCTCGCAATCTCAGCCTTACGGTTGTCGATGCGTTCCTGTCGCTTCTCAAGATAGTAGGCGTAATTGCCGCGATAAGTATATATAGTCTGGTCGTCGAGCTCAAGTATCAGATTACATACGCGATCAAGAAAGAATCTGTCGTGGGTGACCATCAACAGGGTCTTGTTTCCACGACTCAGGAAACCCTCCAACCACTCGATCATCTCCAGATCCAGATGGTTCGTAGGCTCATCAAGTATCAGCAGGTCAGGATCGGTAATCAGCACATTGGCGAGTGCTACACGTTTCTGCTGTCCGCCACTCAACTGCCCCATCGGCTGCTGCAGGTCTCGGATATGGAGTTGTGTCAGAATCTGTTTGGCCTTGAGCACTTTTTCTGGATCGCCTTCGTGATTGAAACAGGCATCAAGTACACTCTCCATCGGGTCAAAGACAGGAGACTGTTCCAACATACCAACACGCAGGTCACGACGGAAGATAATCTCACCTGAGTCGTAACCTTCCTTTCCTGATAAGACAGACAACAAGGTAGACTTACCAGTGCCGTTTTTCGCAATCAGTCCCACACGCTGACCTTCGGCAATAGAGAAACTGATGTTCTCGAACAGCACAAGTGAGCCAAAAGACTTAGTCAGTTGCTGGACATCTAAATATGGATTCTCCTTCGCCACTATTTCAACGATTGATTGATTTCTTCAATATAATCAAGCACTTCATCGCGTCCCTGCTTCTTGTCTGACGACGTCACAAAGATCGGGGGCAGTTCCTCCCACGTTTCACTGAGTACTTTCTTATAGGCTTCCACATTCTGATTCACCTTAGTTGCCGAGAGTTTATCTGCCTTTGTGAAGACAATGGCGAAGGGCACACTGCTATCGCCTAACCATTGGATGAACTCGAGATCAATCTTCTGCGCCTCTAATCTGACATCGACGAGGAGGAACACGTTCACCAATTGCTCACGTTGCAGGATATAACCGCTGATCATCTGCTCCAGTTTCTGTAGCTCTTTCTTGGAACGCTTAGCGAATCCGTAACCAGGAAGGTCAACCAAATACCAGTCATCGTTAATGATAAAGTGGTTGATCAGCAATGTTTTGCCTGGTGTGGCGGAAGTCTTGGCCAAACCCTTCCGGTTCGTCAGCATATTAATCAGACTCGACTTACCAACATTCGACCTTCCAATGAAGGCATATTCTGGCTTATTATCCTTTGGACACATCGACACCATCGGCGCGCTCAAGGTGAATTCTGCTTTCTTGATTTCCATTTACTTTTCTGATTTTCGCTGCAAAGGTACGATTTTTTTTTGATTTTATTTGGAAGTTTCCAAAATTATGCTTACCTTTGCAACGTTTTTCAAAACAATGCTTCCGTTCGAGAAGCATTTCCAATCAAATTTTTGAATTCAAATCAGAAATCATACTTGTATTATATGTATACAAAAGAAGAATTAGAATCTATGGATATACCCCAGCTTGTGGGTATAGCTGATCAGTTGGGTATTAAGGTTACCCCTAACGATCAAATGGAAGATGTTGTTTACGCCATTCTCGACAAGGCTGCCGAGAACAGTGCTGTCGACGATAGTACCAAGAAGAAGAGAACTCGTATCGCCAAGAAAGATACCAGCAAAGTCTACACCGTCAATGGTGAGGATGGCGAGAATCTCGATACTAAGAGCAACCGCAAGAAGAAGGTTGAGACTCCCTCACTCTTCAGTGATGCTCCTGTGCCAGTTCCTGAAACTGAGGAACCTGCACCCAAGAAGCGTGGTCGCAAGACTAAGGCAGAGAAAGAGGCTGAGGAAGCTGCTGCAGCAGCTGTAGCTGAGGAACCTGTTGTAGTAGAAGAAAACAATGCGAGCGACCTCTCGGATATCATACCTGAAGCTGCTGATTTCGACAACGCACCTGATGAGGACGCTGCCAATGCGATTGCCCAGTTGCGTGAGAAGATGTCTGCCCGTAAGGAACAAGCTCCAGCTGTGCCTGTCGATTCTGATGAGGTCGACGAGAATGGCGTCTGGATGGGTGATCCTGATGACGGCACGGATTTTATCACCATTCTGGATATTCCTATCGAAGATCAGGCTGCCAGCCCGACACTCGACATCTTCGATCGTCCGATGGTTCAACAGACTCCAGTAGGAGAACCTGTGGTGACCCGCCAGTCAAGTATGCCTAAGTACGATTTTGAGGACCTGATTGAGGGCAATGGCGTACTCGAGTGCCTCACCGATGGCTACGGATTCCTTCGCAGCTCTGACTACAACTACCTCTCATCACCTGATGACATTTACGTGTCTCCCCAGCAGATCAAGAAGTATGGTCTGAAGACTGGTGACGTGGTTGATTGTTGCGTACGTCCGCCGCATGAGAATGAGAAGTATTTCGCACTTACCACCGTTAAGATGATCAATGGCCGTCAGCCATCAGAGGTCCGCGACCGAGTAGCTTTCGAGCACCTGACACCATTGTTCCCTGAGGAGAAGTTCACACTCTGTGGCGATAAGGCTACGACGAACCCCAGTGTACGTATAGTCGACCTCTTCTCGCCCATAGGTAAGGGACAGCGTGCATTGATCGTGGCTCAGCCAAAGACTGGTAAGACTGTCCTCATGAAGGATATAGCCAATGCGATTGCAGCCAACCACCCTGAGGCATATATCATGATGCTTCTCATTGATGAGCGCCCTGAGGAGGTGACAGATATGGCACGTACCGTCGATGCTGAGGTTATCGCTTCTACCTTCGATGAACCAGCTGAGCGTCACGTGAAAATTGCTGGTATCGTACTGGAGAAGGCTAAGCGTATGGTAGAGTGTGGACATGATGTCGTCATCTTCCTCGACTCCATCACTCGTTTGGCACGTGCTTACAACACTGTGGCTCCTGCCTCTGGTAAAGTGCTGACTGGTGGTGTCGATGCCAATGCTCTGCAGAAGCCGAAGCGTTTTTTCGGAGCTGCCCGTAACATCGAGGGTGGTGGTTCACTCACCATTATCGCCACAGCTCTGGTTGATACTGGTTCTAAGATGGATGAGGTGATCTTTGAGGAGTTCAAGGGAACAGGTAACTCTGAGATCCAGCTCAATCGCTCACTGTCAAACAAGCGTATCTTCCCTGCAATCGACCTGGTTCTCTCTTCTACGCGTCGCGACGATCTGCTGCATGATGAGACAACGCTCAACCGCATGTGGATCATCCGCAAGTTCATTGCTGAGATGAACCCCATCGAGGCTATGAACACCATCCGCGATCGTCTCGTTACAACCCGCTCGAACGAGGAATTCCTCATGTCAATGAACGGATAACATCAATCACCCGATATGATAAAAGGCACCTGGATGATTTCAGGTGCCTTTTATATTCTATATGGTGTATCTGTTCTTAGAGACCAAAGAGGACTTTCAGACCACCATCGACGCCAGAGAAGCCCATAAAGGCGAGACTGAGCAGTCCGGCAGAAAGCATCACGATGGCCATTCCCTGCATGCCCTTAGGAATCTTTACCAACTCCAACTGTTCACGCATGCCAGCAAATACGGTCAATGCCAATCCGAAACCAATGGCTGTTGAGAAGGCATAAACCACACTCTGCAACAGATTGTAATCCTTCTGGATACAGAG
>JAEETB010000150.1 GCA_016286575.1 Prevotella sp. | reverse complement strand
TGCACATCGGACACCTGTGTGGTATCATGATGCTCCGCCACCTGCAGCGCTGCGGACACAGGCCCATCATCCTCGTGGGTGGTGCGACGGGTATGATCGGCGACCCTTCGGGCAAGAGCCAAGAGCGTAACCTTCTCAACAACGAGACGCTCTATCACAATCAGGAGTGTATCAAGAAGCAGGTAGCCAAGTTCCTCGACTTCGAGTCGAAGGAGCCCAATGCTGCCATTATGGTAAACAACTACGACTGGATGAAGGACTTCACCTTCCTCGACTTTGCACGTGAGGTGGGTAAGCACATCACCGTGAACTATATGATGGCCAAGGAGAGCGTACAGCAGCGCCTGAACGGTACTGCCCGCGACGGACTCTCTTTCACAGAGTTCACCTATCAGCTGCTGCAGGGTTATGACTTCCTGTATCTCTATCAGCACTATGGCGTGAAGCTGCAGTTGGGTGGCAACGACCAGTGGGGTAACATGACCACAGGTACGGAGCTCATCCGCCGCACCCTCGGCAACGAGGTCGAGACCTTCGCGCTGACATGTCCGCTGATTACGAAAAGCGATGGTAAGAAGTTCGGTAAGACTGAGAGCGGCAACATCTGGCTCGATCCCGCCCGTACCACACCGTACAAGTTCTATCAGTTCTGGCTGAACGTGAGCGACGACGATGCCGAGCGTTACATCAAGATCTTCACCTCACTGGAGAAGGACGTCATCGATGCCCTCGTAGAGGAGCACAAGCAGGATCCGGGTCTTCGTGTACTGCAGAAGCGTCTGGCAGAGGAGGTAACCGTGATGGTACACTCTCGCGAGGCACTCGATGCTGCCATCGAAGCCAGCAATCTGCTTTTCGGCAAGTCAACCAAGGAAGGTCTTGAGAAACTTGACGAGCAGACATTCCTCGATGTGTTCGACGGTGTGCCCCAGTTCGAGATCAGTAAGGATCAGTTAGGTCAGCCTGCCATCGAGCTCCTGACAATGGTAGCTCCCGTCTTCCCCTCAAAGGGTGAGATGCGCAAAATGGTGCAGGGCGGTGGTGTCAGCCTGAATAAGGAGAAGCTGGCGGATCAGAACCGTGCCATCACAGCTGAAGACCTCATCGACGGCAAGTATCTTTTGGCCCAGAAAGGCAAAAAGAACTACTATTTGCTGATCGTAAAATAAGATAAGTCAGTGAAAATTTGGCGATATGCTAAATTTTCACTAACTTTGCACCCGCATTGGACGATGGTGTAATGGTAACACTACAGGTTTTGGTTCTGTCATTCCCGGTTCGAATCCGAGTCGTCCAACTCCCAAGATGATATTTTCACCCAGCTTGCATTGGTAAGCACGAAAACGTTTTCAACGTTTTTTGCCATTTTTAAGTCTTCATATTTTGTCAACCATATAATATTTTGTATATTTGCACGCAGCAAACAAAAAATATTGGGATGAAGACTAACTACGAAGTCAGGTATTCGGCTCACCCAGAGGATGCCAAGCACTATGATACAGCCCGCTTGCGCCGCGATTTCCTCATTGAGACCATCTTCACCAGCAACGAAGTGAACATGGCCTACTCGATGTATGACCGTATGGTTGTGGGAGGGGCCATGCCTGCAGGCGAGGCATTGAAGCTGGAGGCGATCGATCCTCTGAAGGCCGACTTTTTTACTACGCGCCGTGAGATCGGCATCTACAACGTGGGAGGTGCAGGCAGCGTGAAAGTGGGCGATGAAGTGTTTGAACTCGACTACAAGGAAGCACTCTACATCGGCAGAGGCGATCGCGATGTCGTCTTCACCAGCCATGATGCTGCCAAGCCTGCGAAATTCTACTTCAACTCAACCAATGCCCACACGGCCTATCCCTGTCGGAAGATTACGAAACAGGATGCTGTGGTGGCTCACATGGGAGAGCTGGAGATGTCGAATGAGCGCAATATCAACAAGATGATCGTGAACCAGGTACTGCCTACCTGTCAGCTACAGATGGGAATGACGGAACTGGCCCCTGGCTCTGTGTGGAATACAATGCCAGCGCACGTACATTCGAGACGCATGGAGGCCTACTTCTATTTCGAACTACCCGAGGATCAGGCCATCTGTCACTTCATGGGTGAACCACAGGAGACACGCCACCTCTGGATGCGGGGCGAACAGGCTGTGTTGTCACCAGAATGGAGCATCCACTCGGCAGCAGCTACGCATAACTACACCTTCATTTGGGGTATGGGTGGCGAGAACCTCGACTACGGAGATCAAGACTTTTACAAAATCACTGAATTAAAATAAACTTCTAAAACAAACAATTATGGCAAATCTATTTTCACTCGAAGGTAAGAATGCATGGATCACTGGTGCATCTTACGGAATCGGTTTCAACATTGCCAAGGCTTTCGTAGCTGCAGGCATCAAGACCATCATCTTCAACGACATCAACGACGCAGCCCTGGAGCGCGGTCTGGCTAACTACAAGGAGGCTGGTATCGAGAACGTGAAGGGTTACGTATGCGACGTCACTGACGAGAACGCAGTCAAGGCACTCGTAGAGAAGATCCACGCTGAGGTTGGTAACATCGACATCCTCGTGAACAATGCAGGTATCATCAAGCGTATTCCTATGCACGAGATGAAGCGCGCTGAGTTCCAGCAGGTCATCGACATCGACCTCGTAGGTCCGTTCATCTGCTCTTCAGCTGTTATCCCTGAGATGATGGAGCGTCGTGAGGGAAAGATCATCAACATCTGTTCGATGATGTCAGAGCTGGGTCGTGAGACCGTTTCTGCCTACGCAGCTGCCAAGGGAGGTCTGAAGATGCTGACCCGCAACATCTGCTCAGAGTATGGTGAGTACAACATCCAGTGTAACGGTATCGGCCCGGGCTACATCGCTACACCTCAGACTGCTCCTCTCCGTGAGCGTCAGCCAGATGGTAGCCGTCATCCATTTGATTCATTCATCTGCGCCAAGACGCCTGCTGGCCGTTGGCTCGATCCTTCTGAACTTGGAGGTCCTGCTGTGTTCCTGGCTTCTCATGCTTCAGATGCCGTTAATGGTCACGTGCTCTACGTCGATGGTGGTATCCTCGCCTACATCGGCAAACAGCCGAAATAAATCGGCACGAAAAAAGGGGTTCCGATTGGAACCCCTTAATTTTTATTTACAAAATTAATTTAGAGAGCGTCAGCAAGCTCAGCACCAGCCTTGAACTTGGCAACCTTCTTAGCAGCAATCTTAATCTTCTGCTTTGTAGCGGGATTGATACCCTCACGAGCGGGGCGCTCGTTTACACTGAATGTACCAAAACCAACGAGAGCTACCTTGTCACCAGCAACGAGAGCGTCCTTAATAGCTGCAACTGTTGCATCGAGAGCCTTCTTAGCATCTACCTTTGAGAGACCAGCACCTGCTGCAATCTTCTCTACCAATTCTGTTTTGTTCATAATTTAGAATACTTTTTAAATGAATTATTAATAGTAATAACTAATATTTGATTGAATTTCTTGGCAAATATAGTGTAAAGTATTTAAAGAAACAACAAAAAAACAGAAAAAATTACTTTTTTATTGAAAAATAGTTGTATTCGAGCTCTTTTCGGCATGAAAAACAGATATTTTTAGTAATTTTGCGCGCAAAACAGGCCGTAAGGCCAAATCGTAAATAGTCAATTTGTAAATCGTAAATAGATAAATCGTCAATTTGTAAATCATAAATGATATGATGTTCCGTATACCACCCATCACCAAGAATCTGCTGATTATTAATCTGCTGGCATTCTTTGCTACGTTTGTTCTCCAAATGCGAGGCATCGACCTGGCTGACATCGGAGGTCTGCATTTCTTTTTGGCCAGCAACTTCCATCTGTATCAGTTGGTGACTTATCTCTTCCTGCACGCCAGCTTCATGCATATCCTAAGTAATATGTTCGGCTTGTGGATGTTTGGTTGTGTCATAGAAAACGTATGGGGTCCGAAGAAGTTCCTTTTTTATTACATCTCATGCGGAATCGGTGCAGGACTTTTGCAGGAACTTGCCCAGTTTGGTTCGTTCTATATGACAGTAGCCGAATCTGTTCCTGGCGCCAGCCTGGGTACCGTTTTCGAATACGGACATCACTATGCCAGTGCCCTGAATGCGTGGACCACCATTGGTGCTTCAGGTGCTGTCTATGCCGTGATCCTCGCTTTCGGTATGACCTTCCCCAACGAGCGGTTGTTTATCATTCCCTTCCCCTTCCCCATCAAGGCGAAATGGTTCGTCATGGGCTATGTGGCTATCGAGTTCTTCTCAGCCTTAGGTTCATCAGGCGACGGTGTGGCTCACACGGCCCATCTCGGAGGAATGCTTTTCGGCTATCTGATGATACGTTATTGGAACCGTCATCCTGATTCCGGCTATGACCGCAGTCGTGGCCAGCAGTTCTTCGACAATCTCAGGCGAAACTTCGAACAACGTCGTCAGAACCAAGGAGACACAGGGCGAGGCAGGTATGACAACAATCATATGCACGTCGAACGTGGTTCGAAGCAGGATGACATGGAGTACAACGCCCGCAAGAAACAGAATCAGGAAGAGATAGACGCCATTCTTGACAAGATCCGCAAGAGCGGCTATGACAGTCTGACGAAGGAAGAGAAAAAAAAGCTCTTTGACGCAAGTAACCAACGATGATTAACGGACTTAAGACCCTCACGGTGAATATCGTGGCCGGTGCCAACGTGGCCACTGTGCTCTTACTGATTCTGGCAGGCTATGCCGACCATATCAATCCCGAAAGATTCCCCATGCTCTCAAACATGGGCATGGCCTTTCCTGTGTTCCTCATAGCCAATCTGCTCTTCCTTTTCTTCTGGCTCACGTTCAAGTGGAAGAAACTCTGGATTCCCATCCTCGGCTATGCCATTGTCTATCCCCCGCTGACGGTCTATTTGCCCATCCACAAAACCCAGCAGGTGCCTGAAGGAGCCATCAAGCTGATATCCTACAACGTCTGCCAATACGGAGGCAACTATAAGTATGAATTCGGCTTTGAGACCGTCTACAAATACCTGAAGGAACAAGATGCCGACATCGTCTGCATCCAGGAAGACGTTGACTCATGGCGACGCTTCGTCTTCCAGTGGTATGAGAAGATCTATCCGTACAACGACACAACGTTATTCAGCAAACGACCTACCTCGATGAATGGTGTGGGCATCCACTCCAAGTTCCCCATTATCAGGAAGGAGCGTATACCCTACAAGTCGGAAGCTAATGGTTCAGTCGCTTACTTCCTCAAGGTCAAGGACGACACGCTGCTCGTCATCAATAACCATCTGGAGACCACCCACCTCTCAACAGAAGACCGTACACGCTACAAAGAAATACTGAAGGGCGAAGTGAAACAACGCGATACGCTCAAGGAAGAATCCCTCATATTGCTCAGCAAATTGGGGCAGGCCACTTCCAAGCGTGCCCCTCAGGCTGATGCCGTTCACGAATACATCGAGGCCCATCGACAGTACCCCATCATCGTCTGTGGCGACTTCAACGACAGCCCCATTTCCTACTCCCGCCGGACAATAGCCGATGGACTCACAGACTGCTTCGTAGAGACAGGATTAGGCATCGGTTTGTCATATAATCAGAAAGGATTTTACTTCCGCATCGACCACATCATGTGTTCGGAAGATATCCAACCCTACAATTGCAAAATCGACAACGAAATGGACGCAAGTGACCATTATCCTATCATCTGTTGGCTAAAAATGGCTGATAAACCTTAAAAAATTGACGAAAATCGCCAAGAAATTTTCCCACTTGCGGAAAAATGTCTATATTTGCACGCTCAAATATGCGCGAACAGAATTAAATAACAATAAATAACATCAAAAATCAAAATGCAAAACAAAGGAATTGTAAAATTTATCACAGTGCTTCTGATTCTCGTGTGCTGCTTCTACCTTTCCTTCTCATTCGTGACACGCCACTTCGAAAGTAAGGCTGCCGCAATGGGTGAGGAGGCTGGTGCGGAGTACCTCGACTCAATCAAAAACGAGAAGGTGTATATGGGCATCTATTCTCTGAAGCAGTGCCGTGAGATGGAGATTGGCCTGGGTCTTGACCTGAAAGGCGGTATGAACGTAATCCTCGAGGTATCTGTACCTGATGTTGTCGACGTGCTCGCCGACCACAAGACGGACGCTACCTACAAGAAGGCCATGGAGCTTGCCAAGAAGGAAGAGGAGACCAGCCAGAACGATTTCATCTCTCTGTTCGTGAAGTATTGGAAACAAGAGGCAGGCGGACGTCCCCTCGCTGCTATCTTTGCCACTCAGCAAATGAAGGGCAAGGTCAGCACACAGTCGACAGACGCCGAGGTAGAGAGTGCTCTCCGTGCTGAAGTACAGTCGGCTGTAGACAACTCATTCAACGTTGTCCGCAACCGTATTGATAAGTTCGGTGTTGCTCAGCCAAACATCCAGAAGCTCGAAGGCCAGAGCGGCCGTATCATGGTCGAGATGCCTGGTATCAAGGAGCCCGAGCGTGTTCGTAAGCTGCTCCAGGGTTCAGCCAACCTCGAGTTCTGGGAGACCTACAACTCTCAGGAGATCACCCCGCTGCTGGCTCAGCTGAACCAGCGCTACGCCATCACTGGCGGCGATGCTGCTCCTGCTGACACAGTTGCCGTTGCTGAGGAGGCTGCTCCTGCCGATACGGCTGCAGCTAACACTGGTGACCTCGCTGCCAAACTGGCAAAGAAGGATACCAAGGCTGATGACAAGGCCCTCGAGGCTGCCAAGAAGCAGAACCCCCTGTTCTCTATCTTCCAGCCCACTCAGGGTAACACCCTCGCTATCGTAGGTTATGCCAACGCTCGCGATACCGCTGAGATCAACAAGATTATCTTCTCTGACCTCGCCCGTCAGATCCTGCCTGCTGAGCTGAAGCTCCGCTGGGGTGCCAAGGCTGAGGACTTCGGAGGTCAGAATACCAAGGGTGACATCTTCGAGCTCTATGCCCTGAAGATCACTGAGCCTTCAGGTCGCGCTCCGCTGGAGGGTGATGTCATCACCAACGCCAAGGACGACTTCGACCAGATGGGCCATCCCTCTGTATCTATGCAGATGAACTCTGACGGTGCCCGCCGCTGGAGCCAGATCACCAAGCAGAACATCGGCAAGGCTGTAGCTATCGTGCTCGACGACGCCGTTTACTCTGCTCCCCGTATCCTCACTCAGATCGACGGTGGTAACTCTCAGATCACTGGTAACTTCACCATCGAGGATACCAAAGACTTGGCAAACACACTGAACTCTGGTAAGATGCCAGCTCCTACCCGTATTGTACAGGAGGAGGTTGTAGGTCCGTCACTGGGTGCTCAGTCTATCCAACAGGGTATTATGTCATTCATCGTGGCCTTCGTGCTCCTGATGATCTATATGATCCTGCTCTACGGCTTCATCCCAGGTATCCTCTCAGATATCGCCCTGCTGTTCAACCTGTTCTTCACACTGGGTATTCTGACATCATTCCAGGCTGCCCTGACGATGCCTGGTATCGCTGGTATCGTACTGACACTGGGTACGGCTGTGGATGCCAACGTGCTGATCTACGAGCGTATCAAGGAAGAGCTGAAGAAGGGTCTCAGCGTGAAAGAGGCACTCAACAAGGGTTACTCTAACGCCTTCAGCGCCATCTTCGACTCTAACTTCACATCATTGATTACAGGTATTATCCTGCTCTACTTCGGTACAGGTCCTGTGAAAGGCTTCGCCACCACTTGGATCATCGGTATCTGTGTCAGCT
>JAEETB010000149.1 GCA_016286575.1 Prevotella sp. | reverse complement strand
TCGTAAATTCTATCAGGTGGTTATTGCAGCGGGGTCCCACCTCTTCCCATTCCGAACAGAGAAGTTAAGCCCGCCTGCGCCGATGGTACTGCAATGCAATGCGGGAGAGTAGGAAGCCGCCATCTTTATTTTGAATAGGAGTCACCTTGTGGCTCCTATTTTTTTTGATATTAATCTCTGTTAATCTGTATCTTCTATGCCTTAAAATGATTATCTTTGCACTTGGAATGCAGAGATTAATGTATATGCTTGTGTGGCTGAGCCGTGTGAACCATTGTAAGGGCTTTGGCATACAGTCGCCGACGGACTATTCGTTCGTTCGGTATGTCATCAATGAGCATTGGCCATATTATCAATATGAGGAAGTCGGTAAAGATGATGACTGGCTTACCAGAAAACTTGGCCTTCTTTATTTTAGGATAGCCAATTGGTTGCAGCCAAAGGTCATTATGAGTGATGGTTATCAGGACTATCTGCAAGAGGGTTGCAAAACAGCGATGTTTAATGATCAAGCTGAAACTATTGATTTGGTTCACCTGAAGCTTAATGGTGACTATAGAAGCCGTGTTCCCAATATATATAATAAGGTAAATGCCAGATCCGTAATGATTATTGAAGACATCAGGAAGGATATGTCTTTTTGGCGTGAGGTGACAAATGATGAACATACGGGTATCACTTACGATCTATTCTATTGTGGTATCGTTATGTTTGATAAAGGCAGACATAAGATGAACTATATTATTAACTTCTAACTATAATTCAAATGAAAATAACAAAGGTTTATACAAAGACAGGCGACAAGGGTGAAACAAGTATTATTGGAGGAATCCGTGTCAAGAAATCATGTGAACGACTTGAGGCCTATGGCACAGTTGATGAGTTAAGTTCTCATCTTGGTCTTTTGGCTTCCATGCTTCCTGATGGTGAGGATAAAGATCTGATCATCCGTATACAGAATAACTTGTTTAGTGTATGTTCCAACTTGGCTACAGATCAGAGTCAGACACCGCTTTATGATTCAGCCAAACTTCCAGATGGTGAAATTGAGATCTTGGAGCATGAAGTTGATGAGATTATGAACCTCCTGCCCGAGCGTCAAGGCTTTATCTTACCAGGTGGGACACAGGCAGCAGCTCAGGCTCATGTTTGTCGAACGGTTTGTCGTCGTGCTGAACGCCGAATTGTAGCTTTGTCAGAAGTTGCTCAAATTAGCCCCGAAACGCAGCAATATATAAACAGATTGAGTGATTACTTGTTCGTTTTGGCAAAAAAAATAAATTTTAACGCAGGTGTGAGTGAAATAATTTGGCAAAAAGTTTGCAGATAGGAAGAAATTTGTTACTTTTGCGGGCGAATTTGAAACATTGTAAAACCAAAGACTAAGAATATGTATTGGACACTTGAATTAGCTTCAAAGTTAGAAGATGCTCCCTGGCCCGCAACCAAGGAAGAGTTAATTGATTATGCAACACGCTCAGGTGCTCCATTGGAGGTTCTTGAGAACCTGCAGGAGATCGAAGATGAGGGCGATGTTTATGAGAGTATAGAAGACATCTGGCCCGATTATCCATCGAAAGAGGATTTCCTCTTCAACGAGGACGAGTATTAAGAGAGTATTGTCTTTGTAACTAATTTAAAATCAGCGAGGTGTGATAATAGAATTATTTTTACACCTCGTTTTTGTGCCGTTTACCTCAAAAGAGGCTTTGTGGAATTCTTTGTACAACCTGTCAAAGTTATCAAGCTTTTTTTTAAAAAACTCTCCTTCGTTTATCATATGCCTTGCATTTTTTGCAAAGATAGATATTAGAAGCCAAAGTTTTGTGATTACATTAATTTACGGTATGAAGGCCTATTTATATGTTATAAACTACTTTTTATCCAGGTCATTTTTATGTGAGGGATACCATCAAGCATAAATGTATCTGATGACTGTCTGAATCCTACGCCTTCATAGAAGCCTTTGGCATACTCTTGTGCTTCAATGTCAATGAGTGTCGCACCAAAATGCTCTATAGCGGCATCAATGGAGTGAAGCATAATCTGCTTGCCATAGCCTTTGCCACGTTCAGTAGTGATGACTCTGCCAATAGAGATTTCTTTCATATGAGTACCGCTAGGACATACGCGGGCCAGTGCTACTATTCTGTCTTCCAAAGTCAGCCACAAATGAACAGACTTCTGGTCGTCACCGTCCATATCTTGATAGACGCAGTTCTGCTCAACTACGAACACTTCGCTACGTACTCTCAGAAGTGCGTATAGTTCATCCGTAGTCAGTTCTTGGAATGTTTTCTTATGTAATACTGGCTGATACTTCTGTCGTGTTGCTCTCGGAAGTTTCGATGCAACTAATTGATAAGATTCCTTTATCCATTCTTGAACCAGTGCATTTTCCAATTGTTCGTAATACACGTCGCTCCAGTGTTTCTTGTTCCAATGCCAGGCGGGCCTCACAGCAGCGTACTTCTCTCGAAGTTCCTCATTCTTCCCAGGACATAACTTCAAGGCAAGTCTTGGTTCTGAGTTCTTCATATCGTGCTTGCCACCGCCTAACCAAAGGCAGACGAAGATTTTTCCTTCGAGACGGAAGGTGATAATGTCATCGCCGAACGGCTGGTCTTCAGTTACGCCGTAAAGTGACAAAGTGTATTCTCGAACTTGCTCAATGTTCATACCCATTCGAAGTTATCTTTCCCGGCTCCAATCTCAAAGTGATATTTTGCTATGCCTAAGTCCATCTGAGTATATCCAATCACGGAGAAGCCTTTCTTGGCGTGTACCAGATGGCGACTATTCTTCATTCCGACGTACTCAAATGAGAACTTCTGCTGGTTTACAGCGGTGGGGGCTAATAACGCTGCTTCAACTCCTTTGCGGAACCACGACGGAGTGACATCACTTACATTGCTCACTTGTTCGACGGTCTTAATCTTATGGCTGACTCCTTGGGTCTCGCCATAGCCAAGAGCGATGTAACTAGCAATCTTCTCGCCTTCGTCAAGCACATACGTCCCTGGGACTTTCGAGTAACTAAGTCCAACCCAGCAGGTGTTCAGACCAAGCGTCTGGGCAAGCAGCACAAGATGCTCACCGAAGTAGCCAATACGCTCATCAAGGTCATCTGCTTTCTTTCCGGTCATAACGATGTAGTTGCTGACATTACGGAACTTACCGTACTTTGCCATCGTTCCCTGGAAAGCCTTTGACTCGTTTAGGATTAACTGAATATGCAAATTGCCTTTGCGGTTTAAAACATCAATCTGCTCTTTTAGCACCTTTACCACATCTTCAGCCAATGGCAGCTCCTTGTATGCCCTTACACTATGACGGGCTTCTATTGCTTCTTGTAGGGTCATTTCACAAAACATATTAAATCTATTGGCAAAGGTACGGATAATTCCCCACTTTTTCGTATTTTTGCACTCACTATTACAATACTTTATGATTTCGAGCTATGGCTAAAGTACTTTTGATAAATGGAAGCCCCAGAGAAAACGGCAATACGTTCACAGCTCTGAGTGAAGTGGCTAAGACACTGAACGAAGAGGGCGTCGAGACAGAGATTATCAGCATTGGCAAGCAGGCTGTGCAAGGCTGTATTGCCTGTGGTATGTGTGGCAGGAACGGTGCAAGGTGTACTTTCCGTGATGACTTGTATTATAAAGTATGGAGAGCCGTGAAGGATGGCATCGACGGATTTGTCATCGGTTCTCCGGTGTATTATGGTGGCCCTAATGGTTCTCTGTGTGCCTTGCTCGATCGAGTGTTCTATTCATTGGGAAATGAGCTGAAGTTCAAGCCGGGGGCCAGTGTGGTTGTCTGCCGCAGGGGTGGGGCTTCGGCTGCTTTTGATCGCCTGAACAAGTACTTCACCATATTGAATATGCCCGTTGTCAGTTCGCAGTATTGGAATATGGTCTATGGCCAGACTCCTGGACAGGTAGCACAGGATGAAGAGGGAATGCAGACTATGCGGACGCTTGGACGCAATATGGCATGGATGATTCGTAAGCTCAACGTTAGCGAAGATGGACATCCAGAGTTGGAGAGTCCGCTGAGAACTAACTTCATAAGATAGAAATATAGAGGAATGAAAAAAGTCTTGATTCTTACCTTAATGCTATTTGTTACCATCTTTGTTGTGGTGATTCTTGGTAACGTCATTACTATTGGCGAGAAGTTTACGACAGTCTTTGGTGTTCCCTATTTCGAATATACATTTTATTTGTTGTTGGCAGGACTATTTGCATATCTGGTGTATTATGCTATACTGGAACCCATGAGGCGTATTCATAACGCTCCGGAGTTCCCCGTGTTGGCTATAGAGGATAAAGAAGAGGGAGTAACAGATGATACCTATAGGAAAAGGCTGGTTTCTTTTGGCGAGAAGATTTGTGACAACTGCTATTATCTGAAAACTGCCCAAAGGATTCAGCACCAGACAGAGTTGAAAAGTGAACTTGCAAGATTGACTACTACTCAGGATATCGATCAGATCAAGGCATTCTTGGACAAAGAAATAAAACAAAGGTACAAGGCCGTTGACGGACAGATTCTCAAATATGGCTCCAAGGTCTTTATCATCACTGCGATTTCTTCCAGCAGCATGATTGATACCTTGGCAACGATTGGCCTGAATTACCGGATGATATCGGACATTGTGCGTGCATCCGGTTTCCGACCGAACAAGTTGCAGTTAATAAAGATGTACTATTATGTCATCTGCTCAGCCTTCTTCAGCTATTTCTTCCAGAGTGTCTCAGATTCAGTCGATGTGATGGTGGACAGTCTCTCCGATGCATCTGATATTGATGTCACGGACGTTGAAATACCTGATGTCGATGCTTCATGTGTGGATTATTCCCAGTACGTGAAGAATTTGAATATACCGGGTGTTCCATTAGGCCCTCTTGCTGACGGTCTCGCCAACGCCGTTATGACCATTGCTATCGGATATATTGCAAAATACTATCTCCAGAAAGGTTCAAAGGAACTGAAGGGTGCAAAGGGCAGACAGGTTAAGCTGAAGTCAAAGATGAAGGCTTTGGGTCAGGTTCCAAGACTTCTTGTGGAAATTCCGGAACAGATTGGAAGCAGCGGCCTTTCATGGGCAATGAAGGGTTTCGAGAAGGCTTATAGTAAGGTGACAAAGAATAAAAGTGACGATGTGGTTATGTCTGATATGGATGAGTACGGTTTCTCAGAAGATGCATCCATAGAAGAAAGACCAAAGAAAAAAGGTTTCTTTAGTTTTTGGAAGTAATACAAATAACAAATATGAAAGTAAAGATTCAAACAATGCTTGGCGACATTGTAGTTCGCCTATATGATGAGACTCCCATCCATCGTGACAACTTCCTTAAACTGGCAAAGGAGGGTTATTATGACGGCACACTGTTCCATCGAGTGATAAAGGACTTTATGATTCAGGGTGGTGATCCAGATTCTAAGGGAGCACCTGCTGGAAAGATGCTTGGAGTAGGAGGTCCGGACTATACGCTTGAGGCAGAAATCAAGGAAGGACTTTTCCATAAACGTGGTGCTTTGGCTGCTGCGAGACAAGGTGACGAAGTGAATCCAGATCGTCGTAGTAGTGGCTCTCAGTTTTATATTGTCTGGGGCCAGGTGTATAATGAAGGTCAGCTTCGTCAGTTCTCCAAACAGTTGAGGATGCAGAAAGTTCAAGATGCGTTTAATTCGTTAGCTGCTGAACATCGTGCTGAGATTATGCAGATGCGTCGTGACAGGAATCGTGAGGGACTTCAGGAGCTTCAAGATAAACTTGCCGCAGAAGCAGAAAACAAAGTGGGAAAATCAGGATTAACCGATGACCAGTTGAAGATATACTCTACTGTTGGCGGTACACCGCATCTTGACGGTCAATACACTGTATTTGGTGAAGTGGAAGAAGGTCTTGACGTGGTTGAAATGATTCAAGGGACTGCTACTGGACGCGCTGACAGGCCTGTGGATGACATTGAAATGAGAATGATAGTTATTGAATAATATGTTGGAAGTAGGACTGAAACATACTAGCGAATTGATTGTAGGTGATGCGGTGACCGCTATTCAGATGGGGTCTGGAGATATGCCTGTCCTTGCTACTCCTGCTATGATGTACAAATAATTAGGCAAAATGCAAAAGGAAAGAACTTGTTTTTCTTTTCTTTTAATAAATTGGTGCCATAACTGATATCAGCCATGGCACCAAAAAGAGATATGCTAATAGGATGCTTTTACTTCACAATCCATTCAAACAGACCAGCCGAGTTATCGTTGGGTAATACGATTTCCAACCGTAATGCCTTGGTCTTAACTGGGGCGAAGTTGACGGTGCAGGCAGCACCTTTCTCAATGGGGTAGTTGTCGGCATCGCTTACAGGCTGCCATTGTCCCTGGGCGTCCTGATAGAGAATACGCCATGACTGTGGTACACGGCATCCGCCCCAAGGTCCATCGTCGTACCAATAGACAGTGGCACTCTGAACTGTAGAAACCTCTGGGAACTCATAACCGAGCCACTCTGTGGTACCATTCTTCGGCCACCAGTGGGTGTATGGCACAGAACGGTCGTTTTCATCCTTCGGTACCAGACGGTCGTTGATGGCAGAGAGAGCTGGCATTTTCTCAGTAGAACTGCTAACCTTGCTCTCAGAAGCCAGAGTGGCAGGCTGAGAGGGGTTGGTGGCATTGAGATCCTGAGGCAGCCAAACGCGCATCTTACCACTACCCCGATGGCACCATGCATAATAAGGAATCAGTGTCAGCGTCTGGTCATCTGCCTGCAACTTACCCTTATTGTTGAAATTCAGAGTTTGGGCATCGGTGATAAGCGTCTGTATGGGTGTACCGGCAATCTCGCCCTTGCCAAGCTTAAACTGGGGGTTCTGGTTAACCAGTGCGCCCATGATGTCGAAGTTGTTGTCAGGATGCTCGGCACAATACACCAACGGACCGCGCTCTACACTGACCATACCACGATCGGCCTCTACCTTATTGTTAGCACGAACGGTACGAGGTTCCATGTCAAAATGAATCTGTACCTTGTCACCTTTCTTCCATTTACGGCTGATGGTGTAATAGCCATCCTCTGTGACCTTTGCACCGACCTCCTGGCCATTGACCTTGACGGTATAGCCTAAGCGCTTGCCGTCGGAGTATTGGTAAAGGTTAGAAGGCACTACCTGATTGCGCACCCATCCTGGGATACGGATCTTCATGGCAAACTGTCCTGCTGCATTTTGATCGACATTCACGGTGACATCGCCATTCCATGGATACTCTGTGGTCTGACTGAGGGCAACCTTCTTTCCTGCTACACTCAGGTTACTCTTGTTGGAGAGGAAGAGGTTCACATAGACATCATGGTCTTTTACTGCATAGATATATCCAGGCAGAGAGGGAATGAATCGGCAGATGTTCGACGGGCAACAAGCACAGCCAAACCATGCCTGACGCTGATGCTGACCCATCGACTCCAAGGGGTTGGGGTAGAAGAAACCATTGCCCTCGAGCGAGACACCGCTGATAAGACCGTTGTAGAGAGTGCGCTCCAGTACATCGTAGTATTTCGAGTCACCGTGAAGCAGGAAGAGTCGGTAGTTCACATACACATTACCAATGGCGGCACAGGTCTCGCAGTATGCACTCATATTGGGGAGTTCGTAGTTCTTGCCGAAGGCCTCGCCATTCGAAGTGGCGCCGATACCGCCAGTGATATAGAGCTTCTTGGTGACGATATTGTCCCAGATGGCATCGATGGCCTTGATATAGTCTTTGTCACCTGTGAGGGCAG
>JAEETB010000148.1 GCA_016286575.1 Prevotella sp. | reverse complement strand
TAAGCTGGGGTTGAACTAATAGTCCGACAATCGCTGCCAAAAGAATGGCCAGGAAAAGAACAACCATCGAAGGCCAACGACGGGCAATCATCACACCCGTCAGGACTGGTACGATCAACAACCAAGGTGAAATAACAAACGTATTCTGAAGTCCGTCCATGAATTCAGCCACATTACCATGTCCATGTACATCCACCGTGAAACCAGCAATCAAGAAGATCATCAATGAAATACAGAAGGTTGGAACAGTTGTAAACAGCATGTAGCGGATATGCGTAAATAGTGGTGTGCCAGAGACACTGGAAGCTAAGACTGTTGTATCAGAAAGCGGAGAGAGCTTGTCACCAAAATATGCCCCAGTTATAATTGAGCCGGCAATCCAACCATCGTCGAAACCATGTGCTTTGCCAATACCCATCAATGCCAGTCCAATGGTGGCGACAGTTGTCCAAGAGGATCCAATCATCAGACTGACAAGCGCACAAAGCAGACTGCTACTGACGAAGAACACTTCAGGACGGATAATCTGCATGCCATAATAGATCATCGTAGGCACGATACCAGAAACCATCCAAGTTCCGCCAATAGCGCCAATGAGCAACAAGATGATGATAGCTGGTGTACAACTGGCTATCTTAGCAGTAATCTCCTTTTCAAGATTCTCCCATTCCAGACGTTTTGAGAAGTGACCTACAAGCACACTGACTGCCGAAGCGGCCAATAAAGAGACCTGTGAGGCCCCTTCCAATGTTGCGCTGCCGAATACGGCAACGCAACATGTAATGAGTAGGATCAGTACCAGGAATGGGACAAAGATCATTTAGCAGACCTTTTCTAATCGTTTCATCATAGCAAACATGAAGATGGCGGCTACGAGGCAAACACCGAGGAATACACTCCAGCATACCCAAAGGGGAACAGCACCCCAAAGCAGACCACCAACCACGACGAGTTGGTTACCAATAGCCGTAGCCACAAACCAACCACCCATCATCATACCCTTGTACTTTGGAGGAGCCACCTTCGATACGAAAGAGATACCCATCGGAGACAACAGAAGCTCACCAAAGGTCAGTACCAGATAAACCATAATCAACAGGTTGGGCGTCACATCAGCCACATGCACTGCCACAGGATTACCATCAGCACCCATCTCTGTCTGTGGCATCGGCAGCCCGAATGAGCCAAAAGCCATCAAAGCATAGGCAATGGCAGCCACAATCATACCATAGGCGATCTTACGTGGAGCAGAGGGTTCCTTACCCTTAGCAGCCAACGAACCAAAGATTGCCATTGACACGGGGGTCAATGCCACCACATAGAAGGGATTGAACTGCTGGAAGATGGGGGCAGAGACGGAAACACTGCCATTTGGATCATATTGCAAGAAGAGGAATGACAGAGCAATCACAATGATAGCGGCAGATATGGCCTTGCCCTTGCTTGTTTTCGACTGGAACAGTGAGAAACCTGCATAAACAATGAAGACCACAGCCACCAGATTCCATACGTTGAAGCACATCGCCTGCACGCCTTCAGCAGATTGAGCCGTAAACTCATCAGCAAAGTAGGTCAGCGAGAGACCATTCTGATGGAAAGCCATCCAGAAGAAAATCACCACAGCAAATACAAGACAAAGAGCCACGATGCGCTGAGAGGTTTCCTCCTTTGAAAGCTCTGGTTCTGAGCTGGCAGCATCTGCCTTGGCAGCATCTTTCTTCGTACCACCCTCTGTATGACGGAATGTAGAACGGAATACGTAATAGATGGCGATGGACAGAATCAGTGATGCACAGGCGACTGCAAACGAGAAGTGGTAGGCATCGTTGCTCGAATAGCCCAATGCGGTCTCAGCATACTCTTTGATACGAATGGCTGCCGTGGGAGCAAACAAGGCACCAATGTTGATAGCCATATAGAAAATAGAAAAGCCCGCATCACGCTTGTCCTTATACTGGGGATCATTATACAGATCGCCCACCATGACCTGCAGGTTTCCTTTGAAAAGGCCAGTTCCAAAGCCGATAAGCACCAACGCTGCCAACATCACAACAAGGGCCACAGTATCACCTCCCAAAGGTACAGACAATAGCAGATAACCAGCAAACATAATGATGATACCTGTAGTAACCATCTTACCAAAGCCAAACTTATCTGCCATGATACCACCAATCAGCGGGAGGAAATACACCAGCATGAGGAATGAACTGTAGATTGTACCAGCCATGGCGGGTGACAATCCGTAATTAGCTCTCAAGAAAAGAGCAAAGACGGCGAGCATCGTGTAATAACCGAAACGCTCACCAGTGTTGGCCAATGCCAACGCGAATAATCCTTTAGGTTGTCCTTCAAACATAATTATTTAATTTTTGGGTTTTTTGTTCTGATAATATCGAAGAGGTAGGTAAACTTAACGACAATATTGCCGAAGTTTGAACGTCCGAAGTAGTCGCGTTTGGTACTGCCATAGATGTTACCCAAACCATAATAGTATCGGCCTTCGATAATGAAATGGCCAACATGACGGTTGCTGAACTCAAGTCCAGCACCAACAGCTATACCATAGTCCAGCTTATTCTCGACAGCCATTGTATCCTGAGCCACCACATTAGAGGAACGAATACCAGCATATTCATAATCTTCTCCATACATGCCATCCTTGATATTCGGATTAAAAGCCGGATCATGAACATCGAAATTGGTGTCAGCCTTATCGTTCAGGAAGAAACCGAACTGAGGACCTAACTGAATGAATCCCTGGAAACCGTTTCGTTCACGCCCCCACCCTAAGCGTGCCAACAACGGAACCTGCACATAGTTCATCTTCCTTGAATAGAAGAGCGACTGAGAAGGATCAGTATGCAAGGGAACGGGCTGATCTTCCATAGTCAGGATGTCCTCCTTCCATCCTATCTGGGCATAGTTCACCTCAGCCACAACAGCACAAATGCTTTTGAAATACTTCTCGCAAGTATAACGGGCTGATACACCAAAGGTGGTACCTCCTAACATGGTTTGAGGCACTTTGGGAATAAAATCGATGTTACTCATCACATAGCCACCATTGAAGCCTAAGGCAAGGTCAGTACGAGACTCCCCCACCTGAGCAACAGCCACACTCGCCCACAAGGTCATTAAGATAATCAGAGCTTTCCTCATGAGCTAGAACTTGATGGTTTCCACCCGATGTTCCGGGGTATAATGCACAAAGAGCATTGCCTTGTTTCGCAGTCCTCCATTGCCATAGCGTTCAAACTCCAATGGGGTCTGCACTGGCGGGTAGCCAAACATGCCAGCTGCTCCATTAAACGTCTTGCCATACTTATGCAAGCCTCTGATGAAGAAATAGGCATGGTCGAAACCTGTAATGGCAAAGCGCGGCAGGGTGTTCTGCATATCAGCATGGAAATTCCAGCGATATTTCTGCTGCAGTCGCTGAGTGGCTGTCGACAGAGGATTATAGTAGAACACAGATGGTATAAAGGCATTATACTTGTAGAAATTTTCCAGATGGGTACGCGTATACATCAGCCACTCTGTATAGCCGAACATGGTCATGTCGAGTTCTGGATTAACGGCTTTCAGACCATTGATTTTTGAGAAAGCCACGCCAAGCTCAGGCGAACGTGAACTGTTTAGGATAACCACATTGGGCTGTGTACGACTGAATGCCTTGGCAAAATTCTCTTCGCCAGACCTCAGATTCGTGAGAGAATATTTGATATTACGCTGATCCAACTGTCGACGCAGGGATGCCGTAAACACACCTTTCGTACTCGTAGAGTCGTTGCAATCGATAAAGACAGGATGATAATCCTTGAATCGATTCAGAAATTGAGTGATGACAGCTTCGTTCTGATCATTTGGCGACTGCCATACCTGGAAGATATGACGGTTTGTCGTCAACTGTGGAGCGTTGATAGAGAACGGGATAACCAACTGGATATCATGACGATCTACAAAGAACGACATCGCTTCCATCTGTTTGGAGTAAAGCGGGCCGAAGATGATATCACAGTTCTGCGCTTCTTTCTTATCCATAATCTGATGGATATCACCATCTTCCGAAGCATTCCATGCGTAAACATCAACAGAGATACCCAACGACTTCAGACTGTCACAAGCCATCAGGATACCACGATAATACTCCACCATACGCTTGCCATCGCCATTGATATCATGAAGGGGCAGCATCACCCCAAGACGGATGGGACGCTTGGTCAGATCATCTGATTTCTTGGCAGAAGCTATCTGAGACGTATTGGCAGTTTGGTTCTGCTGAACAGCAGGTTCCGTCTGCACAGACTGAGTGGTCTTCACCGCATTCGAAGGGAATGGAATCCTCAATTCTGTGCCTTTCTTCAGTTCATAGCCAGGCTCCTTCATCTCTGGGTTGGCATTGAGAAGCTCGTCGATAGTCAGATCATACATCCGTGAGATGCCGAAGATAGTCTCCTTCCTCTTGACCTTATGCAGGCCACGAATGGATTCCGACTCCTGAGCCGACACGATACCGACAGTGATGAATAGCATCACAAACAGCATAAAATATCTAAAAACGCTCATCATATTCTCAAAAATTATCAATTTCGCCTACAAAAGTACAAAATAAATATCAATTATCAATTGTCAATTATCAATTTTTTATTATCTTTGCACGATAATGCATACGAAAATGAGAATTGAACAGATATTTTTAGCAACTTTAGTGGCTTTTTTGCCACTTCAGAGTGTGGTGGCTCAGGATATTTATCCCTCAGTATCGCCCACTGCCACCTATATCAATGAAGATGGGAATGAGACAACGGCTGATGAAGATAACTCTAGCTTTTACGGACAGGCACCTCTTGAGGTCACCTTCCATGCTAATCCCTCTGATATGATTGGCTTCTCACCTACATACGAATGGCACTTCCGTATGGAGGGAGAAAGCAATGACCTGTTTGTGCGCTACGAGGAAAATACGCAATACACCTTTACATCAGCAGGCACTACCCATGTGACGCTATATGTGAACTTAGGAACAGACACCCTGCAACTCGATTCCGTTGCCTTTCACGTCACTATCAGTGAAAGCAAGCTCACTTTCCCCAATGCCTTCTCGCCTAATGGTGATCAACGCAACGACGTCTTTATGGCCAAGGAATATCAGAGTCTGGTAGAGTTCCACGCGTACATTTTTAATAGATGGGGGCAGAAGCTCTTCGAATGGACTGATCCTTCACAAGGCTGGGATGGTACCCACAACGGGACTCTTGTAAAAGAAGGCGTCTACTTCGTGCTGGTAAGAGCAAAAGGGGCTGATGGCAGAGAATATAATATCCGCAAAGACGTCAATCTGCTGAGGGGATTTACAGAAGGAACTTCAAAGGAATAAGCAATGGAGAAGATGGACCATCAAATCAATGTCTATGGTGCTCGCGTCCATAATCTGAAGAATATTGACGTCGAGATTCCACGCAACTCACTCACCGTCATTACAGGTCTGAGTGGCAGCGGCAAGTCATCTTTGGCCTTCGACACAATCTTCGCAGAAGGACAGCGTCGTTATATTGAGACCTTCTCAGCCTATGCGCGCAATTTCCTTGGAGGAATGGAGCGCCCTGATGTCGACAAGATTACAGGTCTTTCGCCTGTCATCAGTATCGAACAGAAGACGACCAACAAGAATCCGCGTTCCACTGTTGGCACTACAACAGAGGTCTACGACTATATGCGTTTGCTTTTTGCCCGTGCTGGCAAGGCCTATAGCTATGCCACAGGCGAAGAGATGGTGAAGTACACGGAGGAGAAAGTGATTGAAATGATTCTCAACGACTATGCCGGCAAGAAGATCTTCATCCTGGCACCTCTCGTCAGAAGCCGTAAGGGTCACTATCGTGAACTCTTTGAAGCCATGCGTCGTAAAGGTTATCTGAACATCCGCATTGACGGAGAGATGCAGGAGATTGTACGGGGCATGAAAGTGGATCGCTACAAAAATCATGACATTGAGGTCGTCATCGACAAACTGCAGGTCAGCGAAAAAGATGAAGAACGACTGCGCAAATCCGTTGGCATCGCCATGAAGCAAGGCGAGGGACTGATTCTGATTCTCGACAAAGACACAGGTTCTATCAAGCATTTCTCCAAGCGACTGATGTGTCCCACAACAGGCATCAGCTACAGTGATCCTGCACCCAACAACTTCTCTTTCAACTCTCCCCAAGGCGCTTGTCCTCATTGCAAGGGTCTGGGCGTCATTAACCAGATAGACCTCGCGAAGGTGATACCTGATCGCAAACTCACGATCTACGAAGGAGGTATCGTGCCACTTGGCAAGTATAAGAATCAGATGATTTTCTGGCAGGTGGAGGCCATCCTGAAAAAATACGACTGCGAACTCAAGACGCCCATTGATGAGATACCCGAGGAGGCACTCCAAGAGGTTCTCTATGGTTCACTTGAGAATGTGCGCATTGACAAAGAACTTGTTCACACTTCGAGCGACTATTTCGTAGCTTTTGATGGCATCGTCAAGTATCTGCGCAACGTGATGGACAACGACGACTCTGCAGCAGGCCAGAAATGGGCAGACCAATTCCTGGCAGAATGTGAATGTCCTGAGTGTCATGGACAGCGACTGAATCGTGAGGCTCTGTCGTATAAGATCTGGGACAAGAACATCTCAGAATTGGCCTCGATGGACATCACAGAACTCCGCGAATGGCTCGATGAGGTGGAGGCACACCTTGACCATCAGCAGCAACAGATTGCAACGGAGATCCTAAAAGAGATCCGTACTCGCCTCGATTTCTTATTAGAAGTAGGACTCGATTATCTCGCTCTTAACCGTCAGTCTGCCAGTCTCTCTGGTGGTGAGAGCCAGCGCATCCGTCTGGCTACGCAGATTGGTTCGCAACTCGTCAATGTGCTTTACATCCTGGATGAGCCCTCCATCGGACTTCATCAGCGCGATAACGAACGACTGATCCGTTCGCTGAAAGAACTGCGCGACCTGGGCAATACCGTTATTGTCGTAGAACACGATGAGGACATGATGCTCAATGCTGATTACATCGTAGACATTGGTCCTCGTGCAGGTCGCAAAGGTGGCGAAGTCGTCTTCCAAGGCACACCTCAGGAGATGCTCCAGACGAACACCATCACAGCTCAATATCTGAACGGACAACAGCAGATAACCATTCCTGCAAAACGGAGAACGGGCAACGGTAAGTCCCTTATCCTTCATGGTTGCACAGGTAACAACCTGAAGCATATCGATGCAGAATTCCCACTTGGCAAACTCATCGTCGTTACAGGAGTCAGTGGCAGTGGCAAGTCTACTCTTGTCAATGAAACCCTGCAGCCGATTCTCTCGCAACACTTTTACCGTTCGCTGAAAGCACCCATGCACTATGACAGCATCGAAGGACTGGAATATATAGATAAAGTGGTGAATGTGGACCAGAGCCCCATTGGACGTACACCACGCTCTAATCCTGCTACTTACACAGGTGTCTTCTCTGACATCCGTACGCTCTTTGTCAATCTGCCTGAAGCCAAGATACGTGGCTATAAGCCAGGCCGTTTCTCATTCAACGTCAAAGGAGGACGCTGCGAGACCTGTGGAGGCAATGGTTACAAGACCATCGAGATGAATTTCCTGCCTGATATCCAAGTGCCATGCGAGGAATGTCATGGCAAACGCTATAATCGCGAGACCCTCGAAGTACGCTACAAAGGCAAGTCCATCGCTGATGTCCTGGACATGACCATCAATCAGGCTGTCGACTTCTTCGAGAACGTGCCAGATATCCTTCGAAAGATCAAGACTATCCAGGACG
>JAEETB010000147.1 GCA_016286575.1 Prevotella sp. | reverse complement strand
ATTCCTTGGCGTCTGCCATGTGCTCATCCCAGTTGTTGAAAGCCTTAGGGTCTTCATCCTGCAGCCACTTCTTCAGGGTCCGCCCACTCTTCTCCTTGTCGGCAATCGTGGCATCCAGATAGTCAAAATCCACGGTAGCGGTCTTGCCAGGCTGGCGAACGACATCAACGAAGCTGCCTTCTACGACCTTGAACTCATCATCGTCTGCAAACGCTGCTGTTACAGCAAACACGGCCATCATGGCCATCATCAACATTCTTTTCATCATCGGTTTAGTTTTTTCGTTTAACATATTGATAATTGTCATGCCTGAACGTCGTCTATCCATAGATTGGCATAATTAAACCACTGTAATGGATAGAGGTCCAGGAGTCTTTCTATTTCTTTGGTATACGCATCGGCCAACTGTTGTCTCTGCTGGCTTTTCGACAAAGTCTTATCATAGAATAAAGGGGTGAACCAGGCGCTATAGACATCATCGCTTTCTTTCATCGCACTGACCATAAAGACAAAGGCCCCTTTCGAGACAGCCAGCGAAAACGGACCTCGGGCCAGATTGACTTTTTTCCCATGGATCGAAGAGATGACCACCTTATTAATGGTAAACAACCTGTCAGGAAAGGCGCTGACAATATCCCCACGATCTAAAGCTTCAACAATCTGTTCGCTGTCAGTAGACCCAGAGCCGACAGAAATCATCTGAATATTCATGGCACCAAAAGAGGACCGACGATAATCCATCAGATTCTGCTTTTCACCACCATAGACAAGTACATGACAAGGCTTGGTCAATGGGAGGGAATAACCTAATATCTCACTGCAGCCTATATGGGCATTCAGCTGGATGAAGGATTCCGGACAGGCCATTTTCTCCTGATACAGTTCTAATCCATAATAATGAATGGTAAACTGATGGCCTGCATACATGGCGAACTTATCGATGACAGTCTGACCAAACAGACAATGGTTCAAATAAGTGTCCTTGATGGATCTGAACCTGCCATGGCCTCTTTTATCACGGAAATAATGATAGGTCAGGCGCGCTCCCGGACTCAATACGAGCGTGACGGGAATCACAAAGATATACATGAAAACGTAGAAGAACTTACGGCTGATATGCTTTAACAGATATATCAGCAATCGGTGCATGCCTGCACTTCCGTATGTCTTACCTAACCCAAACATGTTTATTTCTTAATCACTAATGCCGAGTTGGTGCCGCCAAAGCCAAATGAGTTGCTTAATACGACATTGACCTCGGTATCGATGGTCTTGGGGGCTATATTCAAATGCTCTGAATACTCATCAGGATTCTCGAAATTGATATTTGGAGCCACAAAATGGTTGTGCATCATGATGATGCTATAGACAACCTCTGACGCTCCTGCCATCCAACATTCATGTCCTGTCATGGACTTGGTGCTTGAGATCAATGCGCGCTGGCCGCGGAACAGCCTGTCGAGCGCCTTGGCCTCATACATATCGCCCTGATGGGTAGAAGTGGCGTGGGCATTGATGTAGTCAATATCCTTCAGGTCGATGCCTGCATCCTTGATGGCCCTTGACATAGCCGTATAGCTGCCTTCATCACTTGGCTCGGAAATACCTCCTCCATTGCTGGAGAATCCATAGCCGCACACTTCTGCCAGAATGGTGGCCCCTCTCTTGACGGCATGATCGTAATCCTCGAGGATCAAGGCAGCTGCCCCACCACTGGGAACCAGACCATCACGATCGCGATCGAAAGGTCGTGAAGCCTTGGTAGGCTCATCCATGCGAATGGAGAATGCATTCAGGGCATCAAAAGAGGACATGGCATACTTATTGACCTCCTGAGCGCCTCCACACAGGATCATATCCTGCAGACCCTGTTTGATCAGCAGATAGCCAAGGCCTATAGAGTGGGAACCGCTGGCACAGGCTGAGCTGACAGAGAAATTGACGCCACGGAGATGGAATATGGTATTCATATTCATGTTGACCGTAGAATTCATTCCCTGGAAAATCAGACCGGATCCGATCATCGCAGAGTCATGCTTCTCGGCCATGATGTTAGCGGTCTCAACGACTGCACTGGCAGATGAGTCATTTCCAAAAATCACGCCTACTTCGTTGGATAACAAATAGGCATCATCGACACCGGCCATCTGAAAGGCGTCTTTACTGGCCATAAAGGCATATTCGGCTTCTTCCGACAGTCCCATACGGGTACGACGGTCTAAGACTCCTTTCAACTGCGGACGCTGTACGATGCCCGTCAAACCTGAACGGTAGCCATAATCCAGCCTGTCTTGGTCTATACCTATTCCTGAAATGCCCTGATAAAGAGAATTCTTAACTTCTTCGATACTTGTACCGATACAGGACCAGATACCCATACCAGTTATAACAACTCTTCTTTCCATTTTCTCACTTTTCACTTTTCACCTTTCACTTTTCACTAGGTATACAGTCCTCCATTGATCGAAATGACTTCACCCGTGATATAAGACGAAGCATCTGAAAGGAGGAACTTCACCAAGGCCGCAACCTCTTCGGGCTTGCCAAAACGTTTCATAGGAATCGCCTGCTTCAGCTCATCCTGAGGAAGCTCCTTGGTCATATCTGTATCAATGAATCCTGGAGCAACGGCGTTGACTGTCACATTCCGTGCTGCCACCTCCAGGGCTAATGCTTTGGTGGCCCCTATGAGAGCTGCCTTGGCCGCACTATAGTTGACCTGGCCCTGCATGCCTTTTAATCCTGATAGCGAAGCCATGTTGACGATATGACCGCCATGCTTACGCTTCATCATATCGGGCAACAATTTCCGGGTTACATAGAAAAAGCCATCCAACGAAGTGTCGATCACAGCATGCCAATCAGCATCGGGCATCATGAACATGACATTGTCGCGGCGGATGCCTGCATTATTAACAAGATAGGCTATGTAATCATCAGGGTGACTCTCCTGCCATGCATCTAAAGCATTTTCTACGTCACTCTGGATGCTGACATCAAATTTCATGAGTTCAGCCTGACCTCCCTGTTGTTCAATAGCGGCTTTTACTTCTTCAGCCGCAGTCTCATTAGACTGGAAATTAATGATAACGGGGATTCCCATACCGGCAATTTCAAGGCAGACGGCCTTTCCTAATCCTCGGGATCCTCCTGTAACTAGAGCGTATTTCATATTATATTAAACATTATACATTAAACATTCCTCATTCCACATTCAAGTTTGATCTACCTTCTCTATAAACGCTGAGGGTATATATGCTGTGGATATTAATCCGAATTGTGAGAGCGTGATGATAACCCTTTGCTGCCCTGATACCCTGGCCACCTTACCCTGGACGCCCATAAACGGACCATCAATAACCTGGACCTGTTCACCGCTTTTGTAATGACACTGGGAGGGTTTTACAAAAAACAGATGCTCATTCTTGGTGATCGTTGCCCGGATGAAGTTCTCCATTTCTGAACATGAAATAGTCAAGGGAGGATTCTTTTGCTGGTCATCCAGTTCGAAATGATTATAATAATATGTAAGGTAGTCGAGATCCGGGGTACGTTTGATATAACTCTCAGCCTTCTCTGGCGTTGTATATGCAAACAGTATATTCGGTATGAGTGCCTTTAATATCCTTCTTCTCCTCCCGTTAACAATCCGGTCTGTATACCGCTTGGCTATATAGGTGAAGGTGCCGTCATTGATCAGGAAGTCGGAAGCCTTATCAACCCGTCCGTAGGAGGCACGGAAGACATACCATTTCTTATGGGGGTCATGAGCGTATCTTACCGACACCCCGGTTTGGACGTTCTTCGCCTCGGGGATGGTATCAAGGGTAAACTTGACACTGGAAGGATCTAACTCTCCTCCTTGAGTTTCCACATTAGACAATGTGCTCATACCAGCTCAAATGCACACCACATGAGTGGTTGTCATCGAGAATCGGGCACAAAATTACATATTTTTCCCGACATAATGACAAAAGTAACAAAAAAATATATGTTCTTATGTTCTTATGTCTAAAAAATATCGTACTTTTGCAACCAATTACTATAAAATAAGGTACACACGATGAAAGAAAAGATAAGAACCATGCTCGAGGATGCACTGCCATTGGTGGATTTCGACTCAGACTTCCTGTTTAGTGAGCTCGACTCCCTCGGGGTGACGACGATCCTGATGATGCTATCCGACGAGTTTGGAATCAAACTGGAGGCGCAGGACGCCACACCCAAGAACCTGAAGACGCTGGACAGCATCGTCAGGATGGTGGAACAGAAACTCAACCAGACATCATGATGAACCTGGAGGACTATCTGGAAAGGAACGCCAGACTTTATCCACAGAAGACGGCTGTCGTCTGTGGGGAGAATATTTGTACCTACGAGGCACTATATAATTTGGTGCTCGAAAGGACGGAGGTGCTGAAGGGACTGTATCAGACGGGGCAGATTGTCTGTCTGAGGGCTCACCCGACGATTGACTATCTCGTGGAGTACTTCGCGCTGCATAAGGCTGGCTGTGTGGCTGCACCGTTGGAACGCGATATGCCTGAGGCTACTTATCAGGAGATTGCCGAAAGACTGGGTTCCTATTCGACTCCTGAGGGAACGGCGGATATCCTTTACACCACAGGCACTACCGGACAGTCGAAGGGGGTGATGATCAGTCATCGCACCATCATGGCTGATGCGGAAAACCTGATCGACGGTCAGGGATTCACCCACGAACTGGCTTTCGTGGTGAACGGTCCGCTGAATCATATCGGCAGTCTGTCGAAGATCTACCCTGTCATCGTCCTGGGGGCAACCCTCATCATCGTGGACGGTCTGAAGGACATGAACAAATTCTTCGCAGCCTTCGACTATCCGGCTGAGAAGATGGCGACCTTCCTCGTGCCTGCCAGCATCAGAATGCTGATACAGTTCAGCAGCGAACAACTGGCGAAGGTGGCCGACAAGATGGATTTCATTGAGACGGGTGCTGCTGCCATTGCACAAGCTGATATGGAGAAACTGTGCGGGTTGCTGCCGAATACGAGGCTCTATAACACCTATGCCTCAACGGAGACAGGCATCATCGCCACGTATAACTATAACAACGGCAAGTGTATAGCAGGCTGTCTGGGCAGACCCATGAAGCACTCGCGACTCCTTATCACCGAGGGGGGACTGATTGCCTGCCAAGGTGATACACTGATGAGCGGCTACGTGGGTGACCCTGAGCGGACAGCCACCATCCTGAGAGACCAGACGGTGTACACCTCGGATATAGGAATCATCGACGAGGAAGGACAGCTGCACCTGAAGGGACGTGAGGACGATGTGATCAACGTAGGTGGTTTCAAGGTGGCTCCCACCGAGGTGGAAGATGCGGCGATGGCCTTCGACAAACTGAAGGACTGCATCTGTATCTCCACGGATCACCCCATCACGGGGCGTGCCCTGAAACTGCTCGTGGTGATGAACGACGGGGAGCTGCTGAACAAACGCCAGTTGGCCCTGCACCTGAAGGAGAGACTGGAACCTTATAAGGTGCCCATGCTCTATGAACAGGTGGAGAAGGTGGCAAGGACCTTCAATGGCAAGTTGGACAGGAAAGCGTATCATTAGTGAAAAGTGAATAATGGAGGTTTCGGACTATCATTCATGGAGATACCGGCTCACGAAGAGCTACCTGAGGTTCGTGCATGAGCAGCTGATGGTGCGCCGTCGTTATACGACGGGCTTAGAGAAGCTGCCCAAGGAGGGCGAGCGGTACTTCATCGTATGTAACCACCAGAACACGGCCAACGACCCGCTGAACATCGTGTTCTCACTGCCACTGCGACAGCATATCTGTGCACTGGCAAGGGCGAACGTATTCTCCGTGAACCCACTGTTCACACGATTCCTCTACTGGATCGGCCTGTTGCCTGCCTTCCGTTTCGGATGGGAAGGGGCAGAAGGCTTGGAGAGCAATTTCGAATCGTTCGACATCGTGGCTGAGCGCATCAATGCAGGCTTCCCCGTGATTGTGTTCCCAGAGGCTGGACATACCCAAGGTCACTACCTGGACCAATTCACAACGGGCACCGTGCGCATGGCCTTCCATGCCGCCAAAGCTAACGGCTGGCAGGAGGACATAAAGATTGTGCCGACAACCCACCACTACAGCGACTACTTCGACGTGCGTACAGATTTCCTGTGGATGATTGGTGACCCCATATCCCTGAAGCCATATTACGAGGACTACCAGGAGCATCCCAACAGTGTGATGCGCAACATCACCCAGGATATCAGGGACCGTATCCAACACATGATGCTCGACGAGGGCAAGGATGACTATGAGACCATAGACTACCTGAGATGCTCGGCCCTGAACCCCGCCACGATGAAGCAACTGACTTTGCCCGAGCGACTGGAGGCGGACAGACAGTTCATCAGCCAACTGAGCAAAAACCCTGAGAAGCAGACCATCATCCAGATGACAACGAAGCTCAGGGAACTGGAGCAGCAGACCGGCGTCGACGACACGACGGTAGCTCAAAAGCCCGGATGGCTGAATACCTGCACATGGATAATTATACTGCTGGCTCTGCTACCCAGCTGGGGGGTGAGCCTATGGCCGCACGCCATCTGCTACAGTCTGCCACCCAGACTGATTCGCAAGGACAAGATGTTTACGAACTCCTATCGCTACATCATTTCTGTGCTCCTGCTCTATCCCCTCTTCGCCCTCGTCACTCTGCTGGTGATGGGCATCGGTTGGGGACTTTGGTGGCAAGCTCTGGTGTGGATTCTGCTATGGGTGCCATTAGGCAAATACGCTTGGTGGTACTACCAGCGGTTAAGACTGACGAAACGGGCCCTCTGCTACCTCCTGAAGCCCCATAGGATCAAGGACATAGAGAGTTTCCGCAGTAAAATTAAGTTGAAAGTATAAAGTTTAGAGTTTATAGATAGAATGAAGACAAGACAAGAAATCATTGAAGACATCACCCCAAAAATAGCTGAGGAGTTTGAGATTGAGGAGAGTGCTATCACCCCCGAGGCCAATATCTTCGAGACATTGGAACTCGACAGCATCAGTCTCATCGACCTGGTGAATCTGGTACACGTCAACTATGGTATCAAAATCGCCAAGGAGGAGATCAAACAGATCAAGACTTTTGGGGATCTTTACGACTATGTAGCTGCTTCAGCTGCTGGCGGACCTCACGCTTGCGACGCAGATAAATAAGGCGTTCCTGGGCATGTCTGCGCGAGAGTCGCAGCTGGTGACCGTACACCAGACAAGCGGCTCCGAAGTAGGCTGCCACCTGAATCCACAGACAACGTACTTCGGGCAGTACGTCGCTGATGGTTCCACCTAAGGTGTTCATACGCACAAAGGCACGGATGCCGAAGGTACTGGGGAAGAGCCACGAGATGCCCTGCCATGCTCCCGGGATGCTCGACTGAGGCCATGACACGCCACTGAGGAACAGCAGGGGTACGGAGACGAACACCATAATCAACATGACATTCTCGCGATAACGGACGAGACACGACACCGTCATTCCGAAGAACACACAAGCCAACAGATATGGTATCATCAGAATCAACAGATCCTGCCAATGAATCAGTGTCAGGAAAGAGAATAACCTTGGTACGATAATGGTCAGCCAGGCAGCCATGAAGATATAGATCATCAGATAACACATGGCCTTGCCGCCCACAATACGATAGATACCCCCATAACACTTATGGATAGGCACCAGGTCCTCAAAGCGGTTACGCTCACGAGCCGTACCCGCTGCCAGTCCGATACCCAACACCAGTGTCTGCTGGAGAATGAGCATCAGCACGGCCGGGATG
>JAEETB010000146.1 GCA_016286575.1 Prevotella sp. | reverse complement strand
CGACTTTCGTAATTGACATGCGAGAAAGAGAGCGTCTTGCAACTGTCAGACACGCTGAAGAATCCCAAAGAATCAGTCGTCAGGTTTCCATCTTTACTGCTGACGTTGGCACCAGCTACAGGCATCAGAGTCTCCACATCGACAACCACCAGTCGTCTTTGTGCAAAACCCTGAAGTGTTCCTGCCAAGAGTAGCAGCAAAAGATATCGCATCCACATCATTGTCTGCAAAATTAACGATTCCTCCTATTCCCTCCAAAAGTTTTCAGACAATTTAGTGATTATTCAGACAACTAAAGAAATGTACGTATTACTTTTTTAACACCAATTCTTCGAGCAGACCTGCGCAGGCATCTTCGAGGAGTTCGAGGGCAAATTCGAAGTCGCGCGTGTCGCCATAATAAGGATCAGGAACGATCTTTTGTCCAGGATGGTGGCGAAGATAGTCGCTCATACGAATGATTTTTGCGAGATCTGCTTGGGAATTCGCCTGGCGAGCTACATCGTGATAGTTCTCCTGATCCATCACAGCGATGAGATCAAAACGGTCAAAATCCTTTGAAGAGAACTGTCGGGCTCTGTGATTGAATGTATATCCATGCCGTTCTCCACATTTTCGCATGCGATAGTCAGGCAACTGACCCACGTGCCAGGAGCCAATGCCAGCAGAATCGATGAGGAATTCATCGTCAAGTCCTCGTTCAGCTACAAGATGCTTCATGATGCCGTCAGCAGCTGGCGAACGACAGATATTTCCCAAGCAAATAAATAGAATTTTCTTCATTTTGAATGCAAAGTTACAATAAAGTGAACGAAAAACAAAATAAATCTTGGAATAATTCAATTTTCTTCTTATCTTTGCAAACAAAAACGAACGAATCAACGAACGAATCCTATTTTCCTGTGAAAAAGTCTATGGGCATTGGGTGGTTAGTTATGTTTCAATATTGGCTGAAGTATCACAAGTGGATGGTGAGCCTTTGCCTCATGGGTTTGTCGCTGACATCGACAGCCCAGGTGAAGACAACTGATATTGAGCAGCTAAAGAAAGACATGTATCGTTTGTATTCCAAGAGTGATTCCATTCAGCAATTCTTACAGGTCACTAACCGACTGATAGAGATTTCAAAGCAAACAAATAATGAGGATATGCTCTATCGGGCATGGTCCAATCAGGCCACCTTACTCTCAGTTTTTGGCAAACGTGAACAGGCTCTTGATGTTGTCAGGGAGATGGCGGAATATGCCCGTAAGAACGACAGCAAATATGGCCTTTTTGCATCAACCTACACCAATGCTCACATATTCAGCGGCCTTCGGTTGGAGCGCCAAGCTGAAGAGCAATTCCTTCGATGTATCAACTATAAAGAACAATTTCTACCCAATCAGAATATTGCCGTCGTTTATCTCGGACTGGCAAAAATCTATCATAATCAAGGCAAGAAGAATAAAGTTCTTGAGATGGTAGAAAAGACTCTCCAACAGCCAGATCTTCTCCCAGAACAACGTGTACAAGCCTTGAGCTATAAATGTATAGCGGCTACTATGGGCAAAGAGAACAAGGAGGAGTTTAACCGCTATTATGCGGAATTGGAGAAGGCAAGGAAGGAAACAGGGATATCCATGAGCTTAAGTTGGAGAGCGGATGTCTTTCATGCCGATTATAACGGCGAATACGAGAAAATGCTGGAAGTGGCTCAGAAGATGAAGAGTAAGCAGGATCGATTGCAATTGACTGCACGTGCTTACAAAAAATTAGGACGATGGGAAGATGCTTACAATTTACAGGTGGAATACAAGAGGTATACCGACTCCATCAATTCAGCAGAGGCGCGAAATATTGCGATTAACCACTCACTGGCTCTTGATGCTGCACGAGCGGAGAACGAAGCCAAGGACCTGAAACTGAAGAACCAAGAGCTGGAGTTGGAACATATCACTGACGAACTGGAGCAACGACGTTTAGAGGAAGAGGCTCTGAACCTCTCATTGGAAAACCAAAGCATAGAACTCCGAAATCGTGAGATAGAATTACAAAATGCCGCTGTGAAGCTGAAAAACGACAGCCTTGACCGTTACAACAAAGACTTACAGCTTAGCGAGTGGGCCTCGAAGATGGAAGCCCAGAAACAAACAGAGCATGCACATCATGTGTTTATGATCATGCTGGCTATCATCGGTACTCTTGTCATTGCCTCGCTGACCTTTATCCTGTATCGCCGCAACAAGCACTCGAAGGAAATCGAGACGGCCTACGGCAAATTGGAGGATGCCTACAACCAGCTGGAAGAAACGACTACTGCCAAGGAGCGCATAGAAAGCGAACTCCGCATTGCCCGTGAGATACAGATGGGTATGGTGCCACATGTGTTCAATGCTTTCCCAAAGGAATTGGGTATCGATCTCTATGCTTCAATGACACCTGCCAAGGAGGTGGGTGGCGATCTCTATGACTTCTTCTTAAAAGATAAGAAACTGTATGTCTGTGTTGGCGATGTATCAGGCAAGGGTGTACCTGCTTCAATGACGATGGCCGTAGCAGTCAATCTGTTTCGTAGTGAAGCCAAGGAGGGTGTTAAGCCTGCTCACATTGCCACGCGAATCAATGATACGCTTTCTACCGATAATGGGAACAGTATTTTTGTTACCATGTTCATTGCCGAAATAGATGTAGAAACAGGTCGCATGGACTTCTGTAATGCTGGCCATAATCCACCTGTCATCGTCAACAATCAACTGAAGCCTGATGATCCCAACCGTTCTTACTTCATCAATATGGAGTCAAATGCACCTGTCGGACTCTGGCCTGAACTGGAGTATATAGGCGAGAGCATTGACAACATCAAAGGCTACACGCTACTCGTCTATACTGATGGTTTGACTGAGGCAGAAAACGATATGCAGGAGCATCATGGCGAAGAACGCCTGCTGGGGTTGATGAAAAAGGATGAGTTTGTTAACGCTGAATCTACCGTGAATATGATACTCAGCGATGTTGCTACTCACGTGGGTATTGCTGATCAGAGCGACGACCTGACCATTCTATGTCTCAAGATAGGCTGATTTTAGCAAGTTTTTCAATTAAAAGATAAGATTTTCGTTTTTTATTCTTACCTTTGCAGACGCAAAATATAATGTACGCAAACAATAATAAAACAAAGATACAATGGATTACAACTTCAGAGAAATCGAACAGAAATGGCAGAAGCGATGGGTGGAGAATGGTACTTATCGCGTGGTAGAGGATAAGAACAAGAAGAAGTTCTATGTGCTGAACATGTTCCCTTATCCTTCAGGAGCAGGACTTCACGTAGGTCACCCGCTTGGCTATATCGCCAGTGATATCTATGCCCGCTACAAGCGTCAGAAGGGCTTCAACGTACTGAATCCTATGGGCTACGATGCATACGGACTCCCTGCTGAGCAGTATGCCATCCAGACTGGTCAGCACCCTGAGAAGACGACCTTCGAGAATATCGATCGCTATCGCAGTCAGCTGGATAAGATCGGCTTCTCATTCGATTGGGAGCGCGAAGTCCGTACTTGTGACCCTATCTACTACAAATGGACACAGTGGGCCTTCCAGCGCATGTTCAAGAGCTATTTCAGCACTTCGTCGCACAAGGCTCAGCCTACAATTAAGCTGATTGAGCACTTCGAACTGATGGGTACTGAGGATTGTCATGCTCTTGGTACTGAGGAACTGCACTTCACAGCATCCGATTGGGCAGGCTTCTCAGAGAAGAAGAAACAGGAGGTGCTGATGAACTATCGTATTGCCTACCTGGCTGATACGATGGTGAACTGGTGTCCTAAACTGGGCACTGTATTGGCTAACGATGAAGTTGTCGATGGCGTCAGCGTTCGTGGAGGCTATCCTGTGGTTCAGAAGAAGATGCGCCAGTGGTGTCTGCGTGTTTCTGCTTATGCTCAGCGTCTGCTCGATGGTCTCGAGGAGATTGATTGGACAGACTCGCTGAAAGAGACCCAGCGCAATTGGATTGGTCGCTCTGAGGGTACTGAGGTAGAATTCAACGTAGCTGATTCAGATAAGCACTTCACCATCTTCACCACACGCGCTGATACGATGTTTGGTGTCACCTTCATGGTGCTGGCTCCTGAGAGCGACCTTGTTGCAGAACTCACCACACCTGAGCAGAAGGAAGAGGTAGAAAAGTATCTTGACTATGTGAAGAAGCGCACAGAGCGTGATCGCCAGATGGATCATAAGGTGACTGGTGTTTTCTCTGGAAGCTATGCCATCAATCCTTTTAACGATGAGAAGATCCCCATCTGGATTGCTGAATACGTACTCGCTGGTTATGGTACAGGTGCCATTATGGCTGTGCCTGCTCACGATAGTCGTGACTATGCCTTTGCCAAGCACTTCAACCTGCCTATCATTCCTCTGATTGAGGGTGCTGATGTGAGCGAGGAGAGCTATGACGCCAAGGAAGGTATTATGTGCAACTCTGCAAGCGCCAAGTTCAGCCTCAACGGACTGACTGTGAAGGAGGCTATCGCAGCTACGAAGAAATTCGTGACTGAGCAGGGCTTGGGTCGAGTAAAAGTTAATTATCGTCTGCGTGATGCCATCTTCTCTCGTCAGCGTTATTGGGGCGAGCCGTTCCCTGTTTACTACAAGGACAATATGCCCTATATGATTCCAAAGGAGTGCCTGCCTCTGGAACTTCCTGAAATCGACGAGTATAAGCCAACAGAGACTGGCGAACCCCCATTGGGACGCGCTAAGATGTGGGCTTGGGATACGAAGTTCGACAAGGTTGTTTCGAAAGATGAGATCGACAACAAGAGTGTCTTCCCACTCGAACTGAATACGATGCCTGGTTTCGCAGGAAGCTCTGCTTACTATCTGCGTTATATGGATCCCAAGAACGAGAAGGCTCTTGTAAACAAGGATATCGACGAGTACTGGCGCAATGTAGACCTCTATGTAGGAGGTACAGAGCACGCTACTGGTCACTTGATTTATTCTCGTTTCTGGAACAAGTTCCTTTTCGATTCTGGTTACTCTTGCGAGGACGAGCCATTCAAGAAGCTCGTTAATCAGGGTATGATTCAAGGGCGCTCTAACTTCGTTTATCGTATCGAAGATGAAGGTGCCGACAAGGGTAAGTTTGTCAGCTTTGGTCTGAAGGACAAATACACCACGACTCCTATCCATGTCGACGTGAATATCGTCAGCGCTGATGTGCTCGACATCGATGCTTTCAAGGCTTGGCGTCCTGAATACGAGAATGCTGAGTTTATCCTCGAAAACGACCAGTATAAGTGTGGCTGGGCTATCGAGAAGATGTCGAAGTCGATGTTCAATGTGGTGAATCCGGATATGATCGTCGAGAAGTATGGTGCTGACACCCTGCGTCTCTACGAGATGTTCCTGGGTCCTGTTGAGCAGAGTAAGCCTTGGGATACCAATGGTATCGATGGCTGCCACAGATTCCTGCGTAAGTTCTGGAACCTCTATCAGAATGGCTTTGATGAGGGCGAGGCTACTGCAGACAACCTGAAGAGCGTACATAAGCTGATTAAGAAGGTATCTCAGGATATCGAGACCTTCAGCTACAACACCTCCATCTCTGCCTTCATGATCTGCGTGAATGAGCTTTCACAGCAGAAGTGCAAGAACAAGGAGATGCTGAAGACCCTCGTGATTCTGATTGCTCCATTTGCTCCTCATATCGCTGAGGAACTTTGGGAGGCTCTTGGCGAGCAGGGTAGTGTATGTGATTCTCAGTGGCCTGCATGGAATGAGGAGTATCTCGTAGAGAGCCAGGTGAAGCTGGGTATTGCCTTCAATGGAAAGGCTCGCTTCGAGATGTCGTTCGCTGCTGATGCTGACAATCAGACTATCCAAGACGCTGTCTTGGCAGACGAGCGCTCACAGAAGTATCTCGAAGGTTTCCAGGTTGCAAAGGTTATCATCGTCCCTAAGCGTATGGTGAACATTGTGCTGAAGAAATAAATATGACAATACAGCATAAAATGATATTAAATGAAGCCAAGGACTATCTTTTCATAGTCCTTGGTCTTCTCATTTATACCATAGCCTTTACTGTCTTCCTGATGCCTTATCAGATTGTGGCTGGTGGTGTGACTGGTCTTTCAGCTATCATCTACTACGCCACAGGATTCCATCTGGAGAACACCTATATCATCATCAACGGCATCCTGCTGATAGCAGCCCTGAAGATTCTTGGCGTGAAGTTTCTGATGAAGACCATCTTCGCTATCTTCACCCTCTACTTCATGCTGCTATTCGCTCAAGAGCTGATACCAAAACAGGAGAACGGCCTGCCTTTCAAGCTGATGGGAGAAGGTCAGGACTTCATGTCGATGATTATAGGCTGCGTGCTGACAGGTATTGCTCTTGCTACCGTCTTTACGCATAACGGATCGACAGGAGGAACTGATATCATCGCTGCCTCAGTGAATAAATTCCATCCCAATGTCTCATTGGGCAACGTTCTGATTGCTGCAGACTTCTGTATTATCGGCTCCTGTATGTTCTTCCCTCAGTTTGGAACTTATCTGGAGCGTGCCCATAAGGTGATGTTCGGCTTCTGTGTGATGGCGATGGAGAACTATACTCTCGACTACGTGATGAATGCCCGTCGACAGTCTGTGCAGTTCTTGATTTTCTCACGAAAGTGGCAGGAAATAGCCAACGCCATTGGTACAGAGATGAATCACGGTGTAACCATCCTCGATGGTCATGGGTGGTATACAGGAAAAGATATGAAAGTACTCTGTATCCTCGCCAAGAAGAACGAGAGTGTCAATATCTTCCGTCTGATCAAGATGATCGACCCTAATGCGTTTGTTTCGCAGAGCGCCGTTATTGGTGTCTATGGCGAAGGATTCGATGAGATGAATGTGAAAATCAAAGATCAAAAGAAGAAAATGAAAATCGTATTTGCCACCAATAACCTGAACAAGCTGACAGAAATCAGAAAGATTCTAGGTAATAAGTTTGAAGTGGTATCGCTTTCGGATATCGGCTGTAAGGAAGATATCCCAGAAAAGGGACAGACACTGAAGGACAATGCACTTATCAAAGCCCGCTATGTGTATGACAAATACCATATCGACTGTTTTGCTGATGATACAGGCCTGGAAGTAGATGCCCTTGGAGGTGCTCCTGGCGTCTACAGTGCCCGTTATGCTGGCGGAGAAGGACACGACTCAGATGCCAACATGAAGAAATTGTTAGGCGAATTAAAGAATAATAACAATCGCAAGGCAAGATTCCGTACTGTCATTGCGTTAATAATCAATGGAAAGGAAGTGTGTTTCGAAGGCATCGTCAATGGCGAAATCATTGAAGAGCGTAGGGGAGGAGAGGGCTTCGGCTACGATCCTATCTTCCAGCCTGAAGGCTACAACAAGACTTTCGCTGAGCTGGGTGTGAATGTCAAGAATAGCATCAGCCACAGGGCTAGAGCTGCTCAGAAACTCGCTGACTACCTGCTGAAGAAGTGAAGGCTCGATGTGAAACAGCAAAAGTGAAAAGTGAGAACTGAAAAAATGATAATAAGGAGAAGTAAAGTGTGGTGGCAAAGGCTCTTGTCACTACTTTTCACTTTTCACTTCTCGCTTCTCGCTTTCTCTCAAGTGGGCACTTGGCGAAACCATCTTGCCTATCACCAAGTGCAGAGTATCTGTAAGGCAGGCGATGACCTCTTCGTACTGGCTTCGAATGATCTCTATCAGTATAACCAGAATGACCAGAGCATCCACACTTACGACAAAATCAATGGTCTCAGCGATACTCATATCACCCATATCGCCTGGAGCCAGCAGGCAAAGCGACTGATAGCTGTTTATCAGAATGCCAA
>JAEETB010000145.1 GCA_016286575.1 Prevotella sp. | reverse complement strand
AAAGGGGCTTTTGTAGGGTCTCCCTGCAAAAAATGCTAAAAATTATCGGCAGAATTGCAGATAATTCAGATTTTATTGCTATATTTGCAGTCATAATATTATTGATGACTTAAAATATGGCAAAAAAGAAAATCCAGTTCAGTCTCGTTTACAGAGACATGTGGCAGTCTTCAGGCAAGTTCCAGCCCCGTAAGGACCAGTTGGAGCGCATTGCCCCTGCGATTATTGATATGGGCTGTTTCGCCCGAGTAGAAACCAATGGTGGTGCCTTTGAGCAGGTGAACCTGATGGCAGGTGAGAACCCCAATCTGGCAGTACGTGCGTTCTGTAAGCCCTTTAACGAGGTAGGTATCAAGACCCACATGCTCGATCGTGGTCTGAACGCCCTTCGTATGTATCCTGTGCCTGATGACGTGCGCGCATTGATGTATAAGGTGAAGCACGCCCAGGGTGTGGATATCACCCGTATCTTCTGCGGACTGAACGATACCCGTAATATCATCCCCAGTATCAAGTGGGCCAAGGAAGGTGGCATGACTCCTCAGGCCACGCTGTGTATCACCACTTCTCCCGTTCATACGGTAGAGTATTACTCGAGAATCGCTGAAGAGGTGATTGCCGCAGGTGCTGAGGAGATCTGTCTGAAGGATATGGCTGGTATCGGACAACCCGCGATGCTGGGTGCCCTGACGAAAGCCATCAAGTCCAAGCACCCCGATATCATCGTTCAGTATCACGGACACTCTGGTCCTGGTCTCTCGATGGCCTCTATCCTCGAGGTATGTAACAATGGTGCTGATGTCATCGATACCGCCATCGAGCCACTGTCATGGGGTAAGGTACATCCAGATATCATCTCTGTACAGTCGATGCTGAAGAACGAGGGCTTCGAGGTGGCTGATCTGAACATGAACGCCTATATGCAGGCTCGTACGTTGACCCAGGAGTTCATTGACGACTGGCTTGGCTACTTCATCAATCCTGCCAACAAGCACATGTCATCACTGCTCCTCGGCAGTGGTCTGCCTGGTGGTATGATGGGTTCGATGATGGCTGATCTTGGTCCTATCCAGAAGATGATCAACAAGGAGCGCGAGAAGAAGGGCGAGAGTACACTGACGATGGACGACATGCTCGTGAAGCTCTTCAACGAAGTAGAGTATGTATGGCCTAAGGTAGGTTATCCCCCACTGGTAACCCCGTTCTCACAGTACACGAAGAACATCGCCCTGATGAACCTCCTCACGATGGAGCAGGGCAAGGGTCGTTACGTGATGATGGACGACGCTATCTGGGGTATGATCCTCGGTAAGAGTGGTAAGGTGCCTGGCACCATCGCTCCTGAGTTGATTGAACTGGCTGAGAAGAAGGGCCTGAAGTTTACGGATGCTGATCCTCACACCCTTCTCGAGAATGCCCTCGACGGCTTCCGTAAGGAGATGGACGAGAATGGTTGGGAGTATGGTCCCGATGATGAGGAACTCTTCGAGTTGGCTATGCACCCCGAGCAGTATCGTCCCTTCAAGAGTGGTCAGGCTAAGAAGCAGCTCCTCGCTGATATCCAGAAGGCGAAGGATGCGAAGTTGGGTGGTGGTCAGAAGATCTCTCAGGAGGAGATCGATGCCCTGAAGCATGCCAAGGCCGATGCCGTGAAGAGTCCGTTGGATGGTCAGCTCATCTGGAGCTTTGGTGGCGAGGGTGTTCCTGCTTCCTGTATCGAACCGTTCATTGGTCAGAAGTACAAGGAAGGCGATATCTTCTGTTACCTGCAGACGAAGTGGGGCGAGATTGTCGAGATCCCTGCTGCGCTGGGTGGAAAACTGGTGGATATCAGTGTAAAGCCTGGTCAGAAGATCCGTCAGGGCGATACGATCGCCTGGATTGAGCGCGAAGCATAAAATTTTTATAGGCACGGATTACACGGATTAACACGGATTAATTGTTTATCGCTAACAATCCGTGAAATCCGTGTAATTCGTGCCAAATATATAAACGATGGACTACCAATCGATTATTGACCGATATTATCCTGAGGATAATGAATTGAAGCGCATCCTGATGATTCACTCTCGTCAGGTGGCAGATCGTTGTCGGAAGATTGCCAAGGCGCATCCTGAGTTGAAGCTCGACAAAGAATTCCTTGAGGAAGCCTCGATGCTCCACGATATCGGCATTGTCGGGTGTAACGCCCCCAGTATCCAGTGCTTCGGCACAGAACCCTATATCTGTCACGGATTCCTGGGTGCAAGGATGCTCCGTTCACTGAATGAAGGGCGTGCCAACTACCAGTTGGAGCGCTGTGCCCTCGTGTGTGAGCGTCATACTGGCACTGGCATCACGCGTGAACAGATCGAGGCCCAGCACCTGCCGCTGCCAGTGGATATCAGCTATGTCCCTGAGTCACTCGAGGAACAGGTCATCTGTTATGCCGATAAGTTCTATTCCAAGTCCGATCTGTCGCTCGAACGGTCTGTGGTACAGACGGCTCAGAGTCTCGAGAAGTTCGGTGAGGCAGGTGTGAAGAAGTTCCTCCAATGGGTTGAATTATTCGAATAATATTTTGACAAAAGAACATAAGAACATATTTTTGTTATTTTGTTATGCGCAGCAATTATGTACTTCTGTTCTTCTGTCAAAACTTTAAAAAAGCAATAATAAAGTAAAAAAACAGGAGGGGAATTTTGTAATTCCCCTATTTTGTTGTAATTTTGCAGTCGCAATAGTAAAATTTGCAGGTGTGAAAAGGAAATCAGCCATTATACTGATGCTGTTTGTCATCATTCTGGTGATGGCAGAAGTGCCAGCGTCGTTTATCTCTGAAGCCCGTCGGGCTCAGAAGGATAACGACAGCATCCCCTCTGATACCATCCTGCCTGAAACGCTTCCGGAATCCTCCATTAAGATCAAACGCGACACCACGACGATGGACTCCATCGAACTGGCTATCTATAAGCATAATAAGGCCGTCGACGACTCGTTGGCACTCGACAGTATCAACCGCAGCCGTAAGAATGGTATCGACTCCCCTGTGGAATATTCGGCCAACGACTCGCTGACCTATGAAGCCGCTTCAGGACTGGCCCATCTCTATGGCGAGTCGAAGGTGAAATACCAGAACATGGACCTCCAGAGCGAGCAGATCTACATGAGTCTCGACAGTAACCTCGTGCACGCCACAGGTAAGATGGACTCCACCCAACAGCTCGTGGGAACCCCTGTGTTCAAGATGGGTAATGATGAGTATGAGAGTGATACGATGGCCTTTAACTTCAAGACGAAGAAAGGTCTTATCACTGAGGTCTATACCCAGCAGGACGACGGATTCCTGACGAGTAGGGTCTCCAAGCGTGGTGCCAATGGTGAGATGTTCCTTGAGCATGGTCGCTATACCACCTGTGACGATCCCCATCCCGACTTCTACCTCGCTCTCTCTCGCGCGAAGGTGCGCCCAGGTAAGGATGTGGTGTTCGGACCTGCCTACCTCGTAGTGGCCGATGTGCCCCTGCCCCTGGCAGTGCCCTATGGCTTCTTCCCCTTCACGAAGAGCTACTCCAGCGGACTCATCATGCCGACCTATGGCGACGAGACTGAGAAGGGCTTCTACCTCCGCGATGGCGGTTACTACTTCGCCATCAACGACAAGATGGACCTCAAGCTCCTGGGCGAGATCTATACCAAAGGCTCGTGGGGTATCTCAGCCACGTCGAACTATAAGAAGCGCTATCGCTACAGCGGCTCGTTCTTCTTCAGTTATCAGGACGCACGCTCAGGTGAGAAAGGTCTTCCCGACTACCACCGTCAGACCAGTTACAAGTTGACCTGGAGTCACCGTCAGGATCAGAAGGCCAACCCCTTCCACTCGCTGACTGCCAGTGTGAACTTTGCCACGTCGAGCTACGAGAGCGACAACCTCAACTCCTTGTACAACCCGCAGTCTTTGGCACAGACGACACGAACCTCTTCAGTGACATATAACGTCAACTTCTCGAGTATCGGATTGAATATCACTTCGACAACGAGTGTCGACCAGAATATGCGTGACACGATGCTCACCTTTAAACTACCTGATGTGAACTTCAACATCTCGCGCTTCTACCCCTTCAAACGTAAGAAGGCCGTGGGTTCCGAGCGTTGGTACGAGAAGATCTCGCTGAGCTATACGGGTCACCTGAAGAACGAGATCAACGCGAAGGAGGACAAGGTGCTCCATTCTAATCTGGCACGCGACTGGTCCAACGGTATGGATCACAAGATCCCCATCCAGGCCAACTTCACCCTCTTCGACTATCTGACACTGACACCCAGTTTCAACTTTACCGATGTCATGATGCTCAGCAAGACCAAGAAGTCGTGGGATGCCGAGAAGCAGCGCGAGGTCAGCGATACGATCAGCGGATTCTATAATATGTACAGCTGGAACCTCAACATGAGTGCCAACACGACCCTGTATGGTTTCTATATACCCAGTCGCAAGCTCTTCGGCGATAAGGTCCAGGCTATCCGTCACGTGGTCACGCCCTCCGTCAGCTTCTCCTATCAGCCTGACTTCACCACCGATCGCTATGGCTACTACGAGTCCTACCAGCGCACGAATGCCGATGGCAGTGTCGAGATGGTGCGCTATTCTCCCTATGCAGGCCGAGGCTACTCCGTGCCAGGCGAGCGCTCAGGACGTATCAACTTCGACTTGTCGAACAATGTCGAGATGAAGATCAAGTCGGATAAGGACTCCACGGGCTTCAAGAAAATCAGTCTGATCGACGAGCTCCGCCTGGCCATGAGCTATGACCTCGTTGCCGACAAGCGACCCTTGAGTGACCTCCAGACCACCCTGCGTCTGAAGCTCTCGAAGAGTTATACGCTGAACCTCAGCACCACCTTCGCCTCTTATGTCTACGAGCTCGACAGTGAGGGGCGCCCGCAGGTCAGCGACCACACCACCTACTGGCAGCAGGGAAAGTTCGGCCGCTTTACGGGTCTCTCGCAGAACCTCTCCTATACGCTGAGCAACGAGAAGATCAGCAACTGGATCAAGCGACTTCGCGGTGAAGAGGTTGACGACAAGTCGAAGAAGCGCAAGAAGGAAGAAGATGATGACGACGAGTGGGACAATGGCCGCGACTCGAACATCGACAAGGAGATGGAGAAGGCCAAGCGCGGCTCCCCTCGTAAGAACAGTGGCGACAAGGCCGAGACCGACGAAGACGGCTATATGGCTTTCAGGATTCCTTGGAACCTGAGCATCGGCTATAATATCAGTGTACGCGAGAATACCGATGTCAGCAAGTTCAACTACGACAGTATGCGCTATCCCTATAAGATTACGCAGGGACTGAACTTCAGTGGTAACATCCAGATCAGTGATGGTTGGGACATCAACTTCTCCTCGGGTTACGACTTCGAGGCGAAGCAGATCTCCATGACCACTGCCTCACTCAGTCGCGACCTCCACTGTTTCAACATGTCCTGTTCGGTGGTGCTCGCTCCCTATACCAGCTATAACTTCTCCTTCAGGTGTAACGCCTCGACACTGGCTGATGCCCTGAAGTATGACAAACGCTCGAGCTACTCGAATGCTGTCCAGTGGTACTAGCTGATACATTAAACTTTAAACATTAAACATTGAAGATTAAAAATTAAAAACCAATAAACTATGGCAGAACTTCCCTCAATGATTCAGGACCTGGCGCTGATGCTGGTCGTGGCAGGTATTGTAACCCTGATCTTCAAGAAACTCAAACAACCGCTGGTGCTCGGCTACATCGTGGCAGGATTCCTCGTCAGCCCGAACATGCCCTACACCGCCTCAGTTGTCGATCACGAGAACGTCCACCTCTGGGCCGATATCGGCGTCATGTTCCTCCTGTTCTCGCTGGGACTTGACTTCTCGTTCAAGAAGATCCTGAAGATGGGCGCCTCGCCCGTCATCTCCACGTGTACCATCATCTTCTGTATGTCGATGCTTGGTGTGCTCGTGGGCTACTCCTTCGGCTGGAGCAAGATGGACTGCATCTTCCTGGGCGGTATGCTCGCCATGTCGTCGACCACCATTATCTATAAGGCCTTCGACGACCTGGGTCTTCGCCAGCAGCAGTTTGCGGGTCTTGTCATGTCCGTGCTCATCCTCGAGGATATCCTCGCCATCGTCATGATGGTGATGCTGAGTGCCATTGCCAGTGGCAACAACCCCGATGGCGGTCAGATGCTCGGCTCTATCATGAAGATCGGCTTCTTCCTGATCCTCTGGCTCATTGTGGGCATCTTCGCCATTCCCCTGTTCTTGAAGCATGTGCGACATCTCATCAACGATGAGGTGCTGCTCGTCGTGTCGCTGGGTCTTTGCTGTGCCATGGCTGTCTTCTCTACGAAGGTAGGCTTCAGCTCCGCCTTCGGAGCCTTCATCATGGGTAGCATCCTGGCCGAGACCATCGAGGCCGAGAAGATCGAGAAGCTCGTCGAACCAGTGAAGAACCTCTTCGGAGCCATCTTCTTCGTGTCCGTCGGTATGCTCGTCGATCCCAAGATCCTCGTCGACTATGCCATTCCCATCGCTCTGCTCGTGCTGACCATCCTCATGGGTCAGGCCGTGTTGGGCACCTTCTCCTTCATGCTTGGCGGCGAGTCGCTCAAGTCCGCCATGCGATGCGGATTCTCCATGGCACAGATTGGTGAGTTCTCCTTCATCATCGCTTCGCTGGGTCTCTCGCTCGGCGTCATCAGCGATTTCCTCTATCCGGTGGTGGTGGCTGTATCCGTTATAACCACATTCCTCACACCTTACATGATACGGCTTGCCACCCCGGTTTACAGTCGTCTTGAGCGTCATCTGCCTTCGCGACTCATCCAGTCGATGAACCGCCTGTCGATGGGCAACACCCACACCCAGGAGCAGAGCAAGTGGAAGAAGCTGCTCGCGCAGATGGCTGTCAACACGCTGATCTACTCCATCCTCACCATGGCAGCCATCGCCGTGATGTTCACCTTCTTCCTGCCCTTCATGCGCGAGCTGCTGGCAGGCGCAGGCGACGACCTCTATGCCAACGCCATCGTGGGCATCGTCACCGTCGTCCTGATCTCGCCCTTCCTGCGTGCGATGGTCATGAAGAAGAACCGCAGTGAGGAGTGGCGCACCCTCTGGGCTGAGAGCAATCGCAACCGCCTGCCCCTCATCTTCACTGTCATCGTGCGCGTCATCATCGCCATAGCCTTCATCTTCTATATCTGCCACCAGCTCAGCCACTTCACCGATGCCCTCATCATCACCATCGGCGTGATTGTCGTCGGACTGATTGTCGTCTCTCGCACGGTGAAGCGTCGTAGCATCACCCTCGAGCGCCTGTTCATCCAGAACCTCCGTTCACGCGATATCGAGGCCCAGGTGCATGGCAAGAAGCGCCCCCTCTACGAAGGCCGTCTGCTCGACCGCGATATCCACATCGCCGACTTCAAGGTACCCTACAACTCCATGTGGATGGGCTCCACGCTGAAGCAGCTCGACCTTGGCCGTAAGTACGGCGTCCATGTCAGCAGCATCATGCGAGGCGGCATGCGCATCAATATCCCCGATGGCGACTATGTCATCTTCCCCTACGACGTGCTGCAGGTCATCGGCTCCGACGAACAGTTCACCGCCTTCCGCGAAGCCCTCGAGAAGGAAGTGCTGGGCGAGGACTACGACTGGGAGAACCGTGAGATGAAGCTTCGCCAGCTCGTCATCGGCGAAGACAGTCCCTTCGTCGGCAAGAGCCTCATTGAGAGCGGCATCCGCGACATCTACAGCTGTATGGTCGTCGGCCTCGAGGAAGGAAAGGAGAGCCTCTCGCGCTACGTCCCCACCCGCAAGTTCCAGGCAGGCGACATCATCTGGGT
>JAEETB010000144.1 GCA_016286575.1 Prevotella sp. | reverse complement strand
CTGCCTGCCGATCATCCTTTCTGGACAGATGAAGCACAACCCTGGACACAAGTCAAGGCCTGGGGAGGCCAACCTTTCCCCAAGGATCATCGCTGGGGCGACGACATCCATACCCGCGACAAATGGTAAACAACCATCAAAAAAAACACTGGTCGTCATGACGACAACCAGTGCTCCAGAAAGAGAATCTTTTTACCTAACTAATTAATTCCTATATGCGGGATTCTGATATGCAGCTTTCTCCTCAGCTGTCATCTCCATTCCGTCAAGCTGACCCTGTGGAATCGGACGGATGTAATAGTTAACGGGGATGTCGCGATGAACCTCCTCAAGATCCTTGTCGGTGTAACCTGAACCAGCGATGTGGTAAACACTTGCACGCTCAGTCCACTTCTGGGTACGAACGAGGTCGAACCAACGGTATCCCTCACCCCAGAACTCACGGCTACGCTCGTCGAGAATGAAGTCGATGGTGATCGTTGCAGGTGTTGCAGCAACCATCTCAGCGCTGAAGTCAGCTGTCTGAGGAGCTCTCTTATTTACGCAGTAGGTCTGCTTACCGGCACGGGCACGGAGTACGTTGACATACTTCTTGGCATTGTCATTGTCACCGAGTTTCACAGCTGCCTCAGCAGCGATGAGATAGAACTCAGAGAACTTAGCCACATTCCAAGGACGGGGGCTACCACCGTTCACCTTAGAACCGAGACCACCGGCGTTATCGGTACGATAGATACCGAGCTTCCAGTTGATGGGGTACTTCTTACGGCTGATGTGGTTAACAGCAACTACGAAGTCATCGTGTCCAGGCATCTCACCGAAGCCAAGCTTACCATCGGCACCTGTATAGTTGATCTTGCTATCCTCGCTCTCAGGAACCCAGCTGAAATAGCTCTCACCGGGCTTAATCTGTGAACCGTTGGCACCAGTTACGTAAGGCTCAGTATTACCTGCCTTATCCCAGTTGGTGAAGTAGCTCAGCGTGAAGGTAGCATCGTAACGTGAGTCGATGGCCTTAACGTCATCTTCCCAAACACCACCCTTCATAAAGGCATCAGCAACAGTAGCCATACGGGTCCAAGGGCGTCCGAGACCCTGAACGGCCTCACGCTGAACGGGGTTGATCATAGCGCCAGAAGCAGCCTTGGCTACCATCTCAGTGTAGTTCCAGGTCTCCATCCAGTAAGCGAAGTTCTCAGGAGAGCCACCGCTACCCCAACCATAACCAGTACCACCGTTACCAAACTTCTCGTCCTCATCGTGATCAGCATAGAGCATGATCTCAGCGTTACGGTCGTTGGTAGCTACGTTGACATCATAGAATGTGGGCTGCAGTGCATAAGGACCAGGGTTGTCAATGGCAGCCTTAGCCATATCGTAAGCCTTTTTGAAGTAGCTCTGAGCCTGGCTGGCATCACGAGAACACTCAGGATAGGTAGGAATGTTATTCGGGTTCTCCAGCCACCATGCATAGGTCAGGTAAGCCTTTGAAAGAAACAGACGAGCCAAGTTCTTGGTTGCAGTACCTGTGAGACGGGGATTCTCGGGCAGATCGTTGAGAGCCTTCTCCAGATCGGGGAAGATACACTTGGTATAAACCTCAGGAACAGTATTACGTACAGAAGTACGAGCTGTAGAAGAGTTGAACTTCAGTTCGCCGGCACCCAGATCCAGGGGCACACCACCATAGGTCTGTACCAGGATGAAGTAGTCGAAAGCGCGGAAGAAATAAGCTTCAGCGAGCAAGGCGGGTGAGATACCAGCAGCCTCACCATTCTCAATCACACCACTGGCGGTATTGATATTGGCAAACAGGGTACCCCATGCACCACCAGCAACAGTACTGGTAGGAGTAACAGAACCAACACCAGAGAGGTCGGCATCCTTGAAGTTACCATCAGCAGACTGTGCATAGGTATACTCGTCGGTACCAGTCTCCAAAGTGTTCAGATAGTAACCGTTGCCATAGAAATAGCGCAGGTGAGCATAGAGCGATGTCAGACCGCCCTCGATACCCTTCGGATCGGTAAAGAACGTAGGGTCGAACTGGCTACGGGGCTGCTCGTCAAGCACATCATTGCAGGAGGTCATCGTTGTGGAAAGACCACAGCATACGAGACCCGCAGCGAGAATATATTTGATACTCTTAGTTTTCATAATCATTTCTTTTTAACATTTTTACCTTTAGAACGTCACGTTAAGACCGAACAGGAAGTTGCGGGTTGAAGGTGTGTTATAACCTACGATAGGCATCTTGTGCTTGCCAGAGTACTCGCTGAAACCAACAGCTGTATTCTCATTTGCCCAGGAGTTGGTCTCAGGATCGAGGCCGCTCTCGTTGTTAAACGGTGAGAAGAGTACGAACGGATTCTGAACCGTTGCATAGAGGCGCAGGCGGCTGATACCGAAATCCTTGACAGCCTTCAGGTTGTCGAAGTTGTAACCGAGTGTGATGGCACGAACCTTCAGGTAGCCAGCATCGAAATAACCAAGGGTATTACCATACTTGGGATTATCACCACTCTGCATACCACCGGGTTTCGGATACTTGGCACCAGTGTTGTCTGGAGTCCAGTAGTCTATGTCGATGTTGTTACGACGACCAGTCAACATATTCAGATAACCATTAGCAGCATGGATGGCAGAAATCAGCTTACCACCAATCTGGAAGGCACCAATCACAGTCAGGTCAAAGCCCTTGTAACCGACTGTGGTGTTGAAACCTCCCATGAGCTTGGGCTCCATGCTGATGATCTGACGATCCTCAGGACCAATCTGACGGGTAGGCAAGCCGTTGGCATCATAGTCGCCAGTGTACTTCACCTTAATCATACCAATGTTACCACCGGGCTCAAGGATGTTCATGGCAGCCTCTTCACCAGCCTGGTAGAGACCTTCGTACTCATAGTCATAGATGACGTCGATAGGATAGCCAACGAACCAGCGGTTACCCTCATCGCGATCCTCACCAGAAGCCAGCTCTGTCAACTTGTTGCGGTTTGCATAGAGGTTGATACCAGCCTCCCAGTTCCAACCATTCTTATTGTCAATGATGATGCCGTTCAAGGTGAACTCCCAACCCTTGTTTTCTGTCTTACCGATGTTACCGGTATAGCTGCTTACACCTGAAGTTGAAGGCAGAGACACATCGAGCAAAATGTCACTGGTTTTCTGAGTATAATACTCGAATGATCCAGAGAGGCGACCATTGAAGAATGAGAAGTCGAGACCGAAGTTCCAGGTCTTAGAGTACTCCCATCCCAGTTCGGGGTTAGGCAGTGCGTTTACATAGTAACCAGCCATATAGTTGGTTCCGTTACCGAAGTTATAGTTGCGGGTAGCCAGACCACCGAGTGTAGAATAGGGGTTGATGGCCTGGTTAGAGGTCTCACCATAACCTACACGCAGCTTCAGGTTGTCAATCCAAGTTGCATTCTCCATGAAGTTCTCGCGGGCAATGTTCCAACCTGCAGAAACAGCAGGATAGGTATGCCACTTATGACCATCGGCCAGACGAGAAGAAGCATCAGAACGAACAGCTACAGAGAGCATATACTTATTATCATAAGAGTACATGGCACGACCCATCCAAGAGACAAGACCGCTCTGCCAATAATTGTAGCCTGTGAGGTTAGCCTGACCTGTGGCCTTGTCGAGTGCGTAGTACTGGAAATAGTCGGCAGGAATATCCTGTGCAGAACCACCACTCTGCTCGTAAGTAGTCTGCTCAGCAGAGTACATGGCTACCAAGTTCAGGTTGTGCTTACCAAATGCGTGGTCATATGTCAGCAGGTTCTCAACAGCCCAGTTACGAGTCTGATTCTCATAAACAGAACCACTGTTCACTGCATTGGCATCCTTATTGTTAACACCAGTACCTGTGAAATTACCCTGCTTAGAAGAACGGAAGTTCAGACCGATGTTGATACGGTAACTCAGACCCTCAACCCACGGGCACTTAACCTCACCAAACAGTGTGTTGTAAGAGCCGATACCCTTGTTTTCACTCAGCCATACATCCTTGTCGCGCTCAACTGTCTCCTTGGTAATAACCACCTGATCGTCGGCAGGCAGTGTGTTGTAACGCTTCAGATTGCCATTAGCATCATAAGGACTTGACAGAGGAGATGCACACAGAACTGCATACATATTGTTCACACCCTGTGTCTTGCGATAGCTGTTGTTGGTGCTCAGACCGAAACGGAACCACTTGCCTACCATCTGATCGAAGTTACCACGAACAGAGACACGGTCGTAACCCTCAGTAGGAACGACAGACTCGTCCTTATAGTAACCAGCACCGAAGCTGTAGCTACCACCATTGGTACCGCCAGCTACACTAATATCGTGGTTATGACTGATACCCGTTTGATAGTACAGATCTTGCCAGTCGGTATTGGTGCTCTCGTTCTCATCAAGTGAGTTCTGATACAATCCGGCATACTGACGCATCTTAGAGAAGGTAGAACCGTCCATCATAGGATACTTCTTGAACACTTTCTTAAAGCTGACATAACCATTATAGGTTACCTTAGCAGGAGTGCCCTGGCTACCCTTGACAGTTGTGATGATGATCACACCGTTGGCACCACGGGAACCGTAGATAGCGGTTGCAGAGGCATCCTTCAGAATATCCATCGACTTGATGTCGGCGGGGTTGATATCAGAAAGCTGTCCCATGAAGGGGATACCATCGAGCACGATCAGCGGGTCGTTACTTGCACTCAGAGAGCGCTGACCACGAATACGGATCTGCATCTCGGCACCTGGCTTTGAACTGGTCTGTGTCATAAGCACACCGGCAACACGACCCTGAAGAGCCTGAGCAGCGTTGGTAGCTGCAATCTGATTCAGTTTCTCACCACCGATATTTGCTACAGAACCAGTAACGGCCTCACGGCGCTGGGTACCATAACCGATAACCACCACCTCGTTGACTACGTGTCCATCTTCTTTAAGGTTCACGTGTACGTTGTTGCCTGCCTTAACTTCCTGCGACTCGTAGCCGACATAAGAGATAACGAGTGTTGCACCCGGCTTAACATTAAGGGTGAAGTTACCTTCGAAGTCAGTAACTGTTCCATTGTTGGTACCCTTTTCCATGACCGTGGCACCGATCAGCGGACCCTGAGAGTCTTCTACATGACCAGTTGCCTGCTGCGTTTGCTGTACGGAAGCTACAGATTCTGTAGCTGCCGAAGCCTGCTGTGCACTGATTACGCCGAGAAAGCATAATCCAATGTACAAGGCTGTCTTCTTTGCTTTGAAACTCATACGTTTGGTTTTGTTAGTTAATAATAAATTAAAATTAATAAAAAAATCTGCCGCAAAGATAGGCAGATTTTCGTTTCGAGGCTTCCACGTATGTTTCGTATCGTTTCATTTTTGTTTCAACCTATGTTTTTTGCTCAATATATTCGGATGGAGATACCCCAAATTGCTTTCTGAACACCGTTGAGAAGTGTGCAAGATTACTGAATCCGACAGAATATGCAACTTGCGTTACGTTAATTTTTTGTTCCTTTAACAGCCTCACGGCCTGCTCAAGTCGGATATTTCTGATGAATTCGCTGACAGGCAGACCCGTCATTTCTTTCATTTTACGATGTAACTGGGCACGACTGATGCCCACCTCCTTTGTCAGCACCTCCACATTGAAGTCGCTGTCCGACATATGCTCGTTCACCACCTTCATGATACGTTCCATCAGCATCTCGTCATTGCCTTTCACTTTTGTCTCTACCACCTTGTCTTTTTGCTGCTGGGTTCCAGAGTACTTACCCTTCAGACGCAGGTTCTTGCTGATAAGATTGTTGATTGTCACATGGAGCTCATCCATGTCGAAAGGTTTAGCGAGGAAAGCGTCAGCACCCTTCTCAAGACCTTCCAGACGATTGGCCACATCCGACTTGGATGTCAGCATCACCACAGGGATATGGCTGATGTTCATGTTCGTCTTGATCATACGTAGCATGGTGAAGCCGTCCATCTCAGGCATCATCACGTCGCTGACCACCAGATCGAACTGTTTCTCCGATTCCGTTGCTAAGAGCAGACGCAGAGCCTCACGAGCATTGGTAACAGCGGTAATACGGTAGTAGGTCCCCAGTTCCTGAGTGATATATTCGCCGATTTCGACATCATCATCCACCACGAGCACTTTGTAGTTAGACATCGATTTGGGCTTCGCCACTTTTTCACGCTCATCGGCTATCAGCAGCTCTTCCTTGGTCAGATGGGCCATACCCAATGGCAGGCTCACGGTAAAGACACTGCCTTGAGAATCCTCGCGATTGGCAGCCTCGATGGTACCATGATGCATTTCCACCATCATCTTACAAAGGTTAAGGCCAATACCAGTTCCTTCGATATGCAGGGAGCGTGTCGCACTCGACTGGTAGAAACGGTCGAATATCTTATGCACATCGCCTTTGATACCCATACCGCTGTCAATGACTCGCAGAATAGCGTTCTGATGATCACCCTCTTCCACACGAACCTCGATGTCGCCACCATCATAGGTATATTTGAACGCATTCGACAACAGGTTGTCCACCACCTTGTCGAGAGCATTACGATCCAGCCAAACCATCAGTTTGTCCACTGTAGGCACATACCTGAAGGTCATACCGCGTTCCTTGGCCGTATACTCATACGATTTCAGGATATTACCCACATACTGCACCATATCCGTCTCCTGACACTGCAGTTTCATCTGCTGCTTGTCAATCTTACGGATGTCGAGTATCTGGTTGACAAGGTTCTGAACTCGCTGGGCATTGTGCTCGATGGTTTTCAGATCCGACTTCACATCACTGTCAAGATCACGTTTCAGCAATTTATGAAGCGGACTCATGATCAGTGTCAGCGGTGAGCGGATGTCATGGGTAGCATTGATGAGGAACTTCATCTTCTCCTCTTCGAGTTCCTGCTTCCGACGTCGGATATAGAACCATAATGAGAATCCGAAGACGGTCAGTATACCTATTATATATATAAGGTATGCCCACGAGGAACGATACCAGGGTGCACGTACAATAATACGATAGACCTTTGGTTTGGTATAGACACCATTGTCATAAGCTCTTACCTCCAGCACATAAGAACCTGGCTGTAAATGGGTAAAAGGAATACGGTTACGACCTGCAACTGTCTGTGACCATTCCTTGCTGCCATTCAGACGATACTCATAGACCACATTCTCCACGTTTGTGAAATTCAACAATGAGAACTCCATGATGATCGAGTTGTCAAGATACGACAACGAGATACGGTCACTCTCATCCAATGGTTGAAGGATTACACGCTCGTCATCCGACAAGGTATTGCAATTCACAGAGTTACCGCCGATAAACAAACCCGTCAGATGTACTTCGCCTTGATGAGGTTTGCTCTGACGTAAAGCAGCTGGCTGAAACGAAGTAATACCGTCGCTCACACCGAAATAGATGTTACCGTCAGCTGTCTGCATGGCTATACCCAAAACATATTCGCGTGTCGTCAGCCCATTGCCATAGACATGGGCGATAAACCGCTGGCTGGCAGTCTGATACTGCCAGATCCCTACCGAGGTACTACACCAGAGATCACCAAAGTTGTCCTGCATGATACCACACACCACCTTGTCCTTCAAAGCCTCTGCCTTTGGATATGGTTTCGCATCGCGAGTCTGATTGTCATAGAGATAGAGTCCCTTGTCTGTTCCTATCAGCACCTGATGCTGATGGTTCTCATACAAGGCTGTCACTGATGATCCTTCCAACAGCACTTCCCACCCATAGGGACGGAAGTTGTCGGCCTTCGGATCGTAACAGCAGAGATTCGACGATGTACCAATCCACAACAGGCCTTTGCTGTCGAGCAACAGCGACATGACCCAGTTGTTATGTACACGTCCTCGTTCCTCATCTGTCTGTTGCATATTGAAATTACGCAACTCCTTCGTC
>JAEETB010000143.1 GCA_016286575.1 Prevotella sp. | reverse complement strand
ACTTCTACCTGACGCCCATCATCAACCCCCTCTACCTACGATATAGCGGGAGCAAGGGTACATCCTATAAGATGCGCCTCTACACCACTGTCAGCTTCAACCAATACCGTTACCTCACCTTCGAGCCCACCTTAGGTTACAACTTCAAGCTGAATCAGTTCTTCTTCGAGCTGCCACTCCGAATGACCTACAACCCGAAGCGTAATGGTTACGCGGAGATCGAGTACGGTAACGGCAACCGCATCAGCAACTCCACGGTAGCCGATATCATCAACCACGAACACGGCGACACAATCGACTTCGACAATACGGACATCGACATGTTCAACGACAACTACCTCCGTGTGTTCAACAACATCATGCTCTTCGACTGGTTCGACATCGAGACGGGTCTTGTTCTCCACAAGCGTAGCGCCGTCAACCGCGACATCATGCGCCAATATGGGATGCCAGAGGTGTATAAGAGTTTCGCCCCGATGATCGGACTGAAGTTCCTCCCCTGGCTCGAAAAGGGTCCCCTCATCTCCATCGACTGGGAGCGAGGTATCAAGGGCGTCGAGGGTTCCAACATCAGCTATGAACGCTGGGAGATCGATGCCTCATGGAAACACCATATCCCTGGATTGCGACTCCTCAACCTCAGGGCAGGAGGAGGATTCTATACATCCAAGTCCGAAGACTTCTTCCTCGACTATTCCAACTTCCGCGACAACAACCTGCCTGAGGGCTGGGACGACGACTGGAGCGGAGACTTCCAGCTGCTCGACAGCCGACTCTACAACGAGTCCGACTACTATATCCGTGGCAATATCTCTTACGAGTCGCCCATGCTCTTAGCCACCTGGACACCCTACCTCGGCAAGTACATCGAGAAGGAACGTTTCTACATCAGTGCCGTCAGCGTGCAGCACACACGACCCTATTTCGAGATCGGCTACGGCTTCACCAACCGTTACCTCTCCGTCGGACTCTTCGCCAGCTTCCACAACCTCAGCTTCCAAAGCATTGGCATAGGATTTGATTTTGAACTCTTTAAACGATGGTAAAACCCCTGACAGTCTACAAAGCCAGCGCAGGCAGTGGCAAGACCTTCACACTCGCCACAGAGTACATCCGCCTGCTCGTGGAAAACCCGCTCAGTTATCGCAACATCCTCGCCGTCACCTTCACCAACAAGGCCACCGAGGAGATGAAGATGCGTATCCTCAGTCAACTCTATGGCATCTGGAAACAGCTGCCCGACTCCGACGACTACCTCGAGGCTATCCGCAGGAAGACGGGCTTCGAGCCACGCCTCATCAGTGAGCGCGCAGGCATCGCACTGGCTAACCTCCTCCACAACTACAACTATTTCCGCGTCGAGACCATCGACACCTTCTTCCAGAGTGTGCTGCGCAACATGGCCCGTGAGCTCGACCTCACCACCAACCTCCGCATCGGACTCAACGACTACCAGGTCGAGGAACTGGCTGTCGACCAGCTCATCGCCGACCTCAGCACCACCGACATCATGCTCCAGTGGATCCTGAAGTACATCATGGAGAACATCTCCGAGGACAAGGCCTGGAACATCATCTACCAGATCAAGAACTTTGGCCACACCATCTTCCGCGACGACTACAAGGCTGTCAGCCGCGAACTCGAACAGAAGATGCAGGAAGAGGGCTTCTTCGACGACTACACCCGCCGTCTGCGCGAACTCCGTCAGATGGCCATTGAACATATGAAGGAGATTGCGGAGAGCTTCTTCGACACCCTCGACGGCGAGGGGCTCACCATCGACGACCTCGCCAACAAGAACAGAGGCATCGCGGGCTTCTTCCTCAAGCTGCAGAAAGGCGTCTTCGACCCTGGCATCGAGAATGCCACCGTGGCCAACTGTCTGGAAAATCCTGAGAAATGGTGCGCCAAGACCCATTCACGTCGCGAACTCATCGTCTCACTCGCAGAGACCACGCTGGGCGACATCCTCCGCTATGCCGTCGAGGAGCGCCCACGTCAGTGGAAGCTCTATAAGAGTGCCGACCTCACCCTGCGCCACCTCAACCAGCTACGCCTGCTCAGCAGCATCGAACAGAAGGTACACGAGCTCAATGCCAACGCCAACCGCTTCCTGCTGAGCGACACCCAGCAGCTGCTCCACTCCCTCATCGGCGAGAGCGACTCACCCTTCATCTTCGAGAAGATCGGCACCCAGCTCGAGCACATCATGATCGACGAGTTCCAGGACACCTCCACCGTCCAGTGGCAGAACTTCCGCGTGCTCCTCGCCGAGGCCATGAGTCACGAGGACACATCCAACCTTATCGTGGGCGACGTGAAGCAAAGCATCTACCGCTGGCGCTCAGGCGACTGGCGGCTGCTCAACGATATCGAGCACCAATTCCGACAAGGACAGATCGAGACGCTGCCCCTGAAGACCAACTACCGCTCCGACCGTCGCATCATCACCTTCAACAACGTGTTCTTCCGCCATGCCGCCCAGCTCGAATACGCGGCTCAGAAGGAACTCAACAGCATGGAGGCCGAACAGCTCCAGCGAGCCTATGACGACGTCGAGCAACTCATCCCAGACCATCGTGACGACAGCGGCTATGTAGACATCCGCCTGTTGCCTGCCGACGATTATCAGGCGCAGACCTTCCTGCTGCTCGCCCAGACCATAGGCGACCTCATCGCCCAGGGCATCCCCCAGCAGAAGATAGCCATCCTCGTGCGTACCAACGGAGTCATTCCCCAGATTGCCAACTACTTCATGCAGCAGATGCCTGAGGTGACCATCGTCTCCGACGAAGCCTTCCGCCTCGATGCCTCCGATGCCGTCGGCATCCTCATAGGCGCCCTGAGGCTCCTCATCCATCCCGACGACATGCTCACGAAGGCAGCCCTCGTCAAGAGCTACCAGTGCGACGTATTGGGTAAGCACGACGACAACAACGAACTGCTGATGTCACCTGTCGAGCTCGACAGCCAGCTGCCCGAAGACTATACCGCCCACTTCAGCGAACTGCTCACCCTCCCACTCTACGACCTCGTGGAGCGACTCTATGCCATCTTCAAGCTGGAGCGCCTACAGGATCAGAGTGCCTACGTCAGCGCCTTCTACGACCGTCTGTCCGACTACGTCAGCGAGAACGCAACGGATATCAGCGCCTTCCTCGTCGAGTGGGACGAGACCCTCTGCGGTAAGACCATCCAGAGCGACGAGACGGAGGGCGTGCGCATCTTCAGCATCCATAAGTCCAAGGGACTCGAGTACGACCACGTCGTCTGTCCCTTCTGCGACTGGCAGCTCGAGAAGCAGATCGGCAACATCCTCTGGTGCACCCCCACAGAGCAACCCTTCAGCGACCTGCCCATCGCCCCCATCGACTACAGTCAGAAACAGATGACGGGTACCATCTACGAAGCCGACTATCTGCACGAACACCTGCAGAACACGGTCGACAACCTCAACCTGCTCTACGTCGCCTTCACCCGTGCCCGCAAGAGCCTCCACGTCATCGGCCGTCGAGGAGCCAAGAACTCCCGCTCTGCCCTTATCGAGCTGTGCCTCCCCCTCATCGTCGACAAACTCGAAGGCGCTACCCTCGAAGGCCAGGAAGCCGAGGATACCGTCCTCACCTTCACCTACGGCCAAGATAGTTCTTCGTCCGCAGATCATAAATCCGTAAATCGTAAATTTGTAAATCGTAAATCCAATAATCCTTTCCTCCAACCCTCCGAACCCCTGTCCGTGTCTGTGCGAACCTTCAGCAACAAGGTCGAGTTCCGCCAGAGCAACCGCAGCCAACAGTTCGTTGAGGGCGACGACGAGGACAGCCGTCAGCGCCACCAGTACATCCAGACAGGTAGCATCCTCCACGAGATATTCTCCACCATCCGCACCGTCGACGATATCCCCGATGCCTTGCAGCGACTTCAGTTCGAGGGCGTGCTCTACGACGAGCAGATCTCTGCCGAGCGCATCACCAGCATGCTTAGGAAACGACTTGAACATCCGCGTGTACACGATTGGTTTTCAAAACGTTGGACACTCTTCAACGAATGCACCATTCTCTCCGTTGAGGATGGTCAGGTGAAGGAGCGTCGCCCTGACCGCGTGATGACTGATGGCCACGAATGGATTGTGGTCGACTTCAAGTTTGGTGCCCCCAAGCCCCAGTATCACGACCAGGTGCGCGAGTACATGCAGCTCCTCGCCTCGATGGGTCACCACCACATCACCGGCTACCTTTGGTACGTCTATTCCAACCGCATCGAAGAGATTAAACAATAAACTTTAAACTCTAAACTTTAAACTCAAAGATGAAAAGTTTCCTCGAATACGTCGCAGAAGATCTGCTCTCACGATATGGCACCAACCTCTCCCGGGTAGCCGTTGTCTTCCCCAACAAGCGCGCCTCGCTCTTCCTCAACGACCACCTCGCGCGCCTCGCTGGACGCCCCATCTGGAGCCCAGCCTATATCACCATCAGCGACCTCTTCCGCAGCCACTCACAGCTGAAGGTTGCCGACCCCATCCTGCTCGTCTGCGAACTCTATAAGAGCTTCACCCACTGCACAGGCATCGACGAGACCCTCGACCACTTCTACGGCTGGGGACAGCTACTGCTCTCCGACTTCGACGACCTCGACAAGAACATGGGGCCAGCCGATAAGATCTTCGCCAACCTCCGCGACATCCACGAACTCGACGATGTGTCCTACCTCACCGACGAGCAACGCGAGATGATACGCCGCTTCTTCAGCAACTTCACCGACGACCATAACAGCGAACTCAAGGAACGGTTCCTCCGCCTGTGGAGCCACATCGGCGACATCTACCGCCACTACAACGACCAGCTCGCCAGCCGACAGCTCGCCTACGAGGGAGCACTCTACCGTCAGGTGGTCAGCGACCCCGACATCCAGTTCGAATACGACACCTACGCCTTCATCGGCTTCAACCACCTCCATCAGGTAGAACAGGCCCTCTTCCGTCGCCTCGACGAGGCAGGCAAGGCCATCTTCTATCAGGATACCGACGAAGAGCCGCCACGCGACCTCACCTTTATCTCAGCCCCCACGGAGAACATCCAGGCCCGTTACATCAGCGACTGGCTCACCCCTGAGCGCATCGCCGACGGGCGCCGCACCGCCATCGTGCTCTGCGACGAAAGTCTCCTACAGGCCGTCGTCCACTGCCTCCCCGATACCGTCGGGAAGGTCAACGTCACCACGGGCTATCCCCTGCTCCAGACGTCCATCGCCTCACTCGTCAGTCAGCTTATCAACCTGCAGGTCAACGGCTGGTCACCCAAGACCAACAGCTTCCGCCGCCACTGGCTCGACACCGTGCGCCGCCATCCCTACGCCCCCTACCTGCCCGACGACTTCGCCGACCACCGCTATACCGATAACGGTCCACTCCTCCGCTGGCTCCTCGTCATCATCCGCACCATCGCTTCTGCAGACGAGCGCGCCAGTGGCCCGCTCGATGCAGAAAGCTGCTTCCGCACCTACACCCTCCTCAACCGTGTCAGCGACCTCGTCGACAGCGGCGTCCTCACCGTCGACACGATCACCCTCCAGCGCCTCGTCGCCCAGCTCATACAGTCCACCACCATCCCCTTCCACGGCGAACCCGCCGAGGGCATCCAAGTGATGGGAGTGCTCGAGACGCGTAACCTCGATTTCGACCACGTACTGCTGCTCTCCTGCAATGAGGGCAATATGCCACGAGGCGTCAACGACACCTCGTTCATCCCCTATGCCATCCGCAAGGCCTACGGACTCACCACCGTCGACCAGAAGGTAGCCATCTACCAGCACTACTTCCACCGTCTGCTCCAACGCGCCAAGGATGTCACCATCGTCTACAACAACTCCACCAACGACGGACAGACAGGCGAGATGTCACGCTTCATGCTCCAGCTCATGGTCGACCGCTCCTCCGTAAACTCCAAACTGTCAGCCGTAAACTATAAGACCCTACGAGCCGGACAGAAGACCCTGCTGCGCACCCCGCACCCCGTCACCAAGACCCCAGAGGTCATGCAGCACCTCCGCGAGCGCCTCTCAGGCGGCATCAGCCCCACTGCCATCAGCAACTACCTCCGCTGTCAGCTCCGCTTCTTCTACCGCTACGTCTGCAACCTTGAAGATGCAGTCGACAACGAAGAAGAACTCATCGACAACCGCCTCTTCGGCAACATCTTCCACAAGGCCGCCCAGAACCTCTACCAGCGTTTCGGACGTCAGGAGATAACCGCCTTCGACCTCGACAAGCTGCTCAAGGACGTGGTCGACATCGAGCGGGCCGTCGACGATGCCATCAAGACCGAGTTCTTCCATTTCGACGACCCCACGCGCCCCATGCCGCCCCTCGACGGTCTGCAGCTCATCAACCGCGAGGTCATCATCAAGTACGTGCGCCAGCTCGTCGAGATCGACCGTCGCCTGACACCCTTCACCATCCTCGGCCTCGAGCAATACGTCAGCATGGATCTGTCAAAACTAAGAATCGGCGGTATCATCGACCGTCTCGACAGCATCACCGACCCCGAGACAGGCGACCAGCACATCCGCGTCGTCGACTACAAGACCGGCTCCCGCCGTCTGAAAACCCTCCCCGATGTCGCCGCCATCTTCGATCCCGCCAACATCCCCGACCACAGCGACTACTATCTCCAGGCCTTCCTCTACAGCATCATCGTTAAAGATAAATCTTTAAAAAGTAAAGAGGTCTCTCCCGCCCTGCTCTTCATCCAGCATGCCGGCACCGACGACTACGACCCCACCCTCTGCCTCGGACGCGAACCCGTGCGCGACATCGCCACCGTCGCCGACGAATACATGCAGCTGCTCAAGCAAACAATAAGCGAGATCTTCAACGAAGACCTCGCCCTGTCGCCCACCGACGACCTCGACCGCTGTCACGCCTGCCCCTTCGCCCCCATCTGCGGCCGTCGCTAAGCTTTCAGGAACTCAATACGCCTTCGATTCCCTTGCGGTCTCACCGCGAAGTGCAGCCAACAGACACTTCCATGTTGCTCCAATAGCAATTCATCAAAGTCTGCGGGTGAGCGAGTGCAGCGTGATGCTTGCATCGACTCTGCCGAGCGTGAGCAGACTCGACTGGAAGTCAAGTCTTGCTTGGTACCATCAGCGATATCTAACAATATCGATGCATAGCGGATCATCTGCTCTTTACCCGCGCAGCGGATATCCACTGCGCACCCCGTCAGATGATTGGAAGTATTCGAGCCTCCAGCCAACTTATTCACAGCAGGTGAACGATAACCGCTGTTGATAATAATCGGCTCGTCTTCCTCTGCCCCCAGCATTCCACAGTCGCTCTGTGCCAACAGACTCTTGGCTGTCGTAAGCCAGTCATCGCCCACATAGCCTATACGGATTTCCTCTGCTATTGCCATCACGGCATCAGGATTCATAGGATTTGTAGGGTCAGCCATGAGCACCACAATAGGATTCTCGTCCCTCACCCAACTGAGCATCTTACGGGTACGCACGTGCATCTCCTCCGTATCTGGCTGACCGCCTACGGAGTCTGGATTGGCCGCATAATGCACCCCCGTTATTTTCAAACGATACTCTTTCATTTCTTTACTATTCAAAAGATCAGTAACTTTTTACCAAGGATTTTTAATGTATTTTTCCAAGGATCATAGTCTGGGTGCAAAGGTATAAAATTTCTCGCTCAATCTAGCATGTTTTTCCTTAAAAAAATTCAATCCCATTCACATTATCATGCCGTAGCCCAGCCGTAGCCTTGTATAGCCATATCGATAAAATGATTCAGCAAGAGGTTCGTCTTTATACCAATCTACCACCATCACATTAGTCCGAATGACTATTAGTTGCGGATTTTAGGTTGTAGTCATTTATTAGTCTCATGTATTTTCTCCTTCAGTTTCTTGTTTTCTGCCTGCCATTCGGCATTGCT
>JAEETB010000142.1 GCA_016286575.1 Prevotella sp. | reverse complement strand
ACTATATCGACTTCGATGGTACGCGTGCGCTTGACCTCTTTTCAGGCACAGGCAGCATCACTCTCGAACTCTTATCGCGCGGCTGCAGTCAGGTCATCAGCGTAGAACTCGACCGCGATCATCACCGCTTTATCCAGCAATGTCTGCAGAAGCTGCAACAAACAGGAGACAGTTCCTCTGTAACACCCTTGCGTGGTGATGTCTTCCGTTTCGTGAAATCATGTAAGCAGCAGTTTGATTTTATCTTTGCCGATCCGCCATACGCCCTCAAGGAACTCCCCACGATCCCTGCCCTTATCTTTGAGCACGGACTGTTGGCCGACGACGGTGTCTTTGTCTTTGAGCACGGCAAGGAATACGACTTCTCCTCCGACCCCCATTTTGTGGAGCATCGCAGCTACGGCAGCGTCAACTTCACGATTTTCAAAATAGCGGGGAAAGCATCCTTGTAAGACTCTCCCACAGTCGGATCAGGAACGTACCCTTCATCCTCTCTTTCACTTCCGTCAACAGTACGGACTGTTGCTGGTCATTCAAGAACAGGTCCTTCATCCTCAGAGCCACCTGCTCATCATAGAAGAACATATTCGCCTCGAAATTATTCTCAAAACTACGGAAGTCCACATTCGTTGAGCCACAGGTACTGATAGTGTCATCGCAGACCATCATCTTCGAGTGTAGGAATCCTGTCTGATAGAGATACACCTGCACACCTGCCTCCATCACCTCACGCAGATAACTGCGACTGGCCCATTCCACAAAGTGTGCATCACTCTTCAGCGGACAGAGCAGTCTGACATCGACACCAGCCTGGGCCACCGTCTTCAAGGCGAAAAGAATCGGTTCGTTAGGCAGGAAATAAGGTGTCTCAATATACAGATAATGACGAGCGTTCAGAATCATTCGCACGTAACCTTGCAGAATCTCAGGATAAGGTGTCACCGGACCGCTCGTCACCACCTGTACCAGACAGTCGTTGTGCTCCTCGCCATGTGGATAATACTTACGGTCAGAGAGCAGTGTACGATCCACGAAATACCAGTCCTCGAGGAAGGCACGCTGCAGAGCCATCACGCCCCCACCCTCCACGCGCAGCATCGTGTCGCGCCAAGGCATCGAACCCGTTCCTTTCACATAACGCAAGGCGATATTCATACCACCAATATATCCCACGCGACCATCGATGACAATAATCTTACGGTGATTCCTATAGTTTACCTTACTTGTAAATGAAGGGAAGTGTACAGGCATGAACGGCATCACCTCAATTCCCTCCTCGCGCATACGCTCAAAGAAGTGACGGCTCACGTTCCAACAGCCCACATCGTCGTAAATCAGTTTCACCTCCACTCCCTCTCGCGACTTATCGATCAGGGCATCAGCCATCAGACCACCCAGCGCATCCTCGGCAAAGATGTACATGTCGATATGGATATGACTCTTGGCCTTCATGATGTCGGCCAGTAACGCCGTGAAGAAGCTATAGCCATCAGTATGGATATCCACCAGGTTGTCCTTAAACGGCAGCGACAGGTTCTGACTGATAAAGAGGTCTATCAAAGGCTTATGTTGCTCAGGGAGTCTCAGGTTCTGCTGCTCGGCGAACTCCAGCATCGAGCGCTTCGCCAGTTGGTTCATGCTCCTCTCACTCACATAACGCTCCTTGCGGGTATTGATACCAAAAAAGAGATAGAACACGATGCCCACAATCGGTACGAAGTAGATCACCAATGCCCAGGCCATCGTCTTAGCTGGCTGACGGTTGTCGAGTATCACGTGGATCACCGCCAGGATGACCACCACCTGATAGATTACGAATATGATATTCAGCCAACTCATTTCTTCTAACTACACTTTCACATCCCTACCCAGTTTCTTCGATACGGCGTCGTACAGACCCTTGATGCGCATGTACTCCTTCATCGTCTCAATATAGTTGTCCTTGCTCGTCTTCAACTGGGCCAGCAGTTCCTTTTCACGATTGCCCAGATAGTAATAGCGGAAATCAAGCACCAGGTGCAGTACATGCTGCAACAAACCGTTCTCACGTTCCTTCGGCTGGAAGCCCTTACCTAACTGATGACGGTCAATGGCCAATTGAGTCGCCAGCTCGCTGATTGTGTAGTCCGGATGGTGCATGAAGTAGGTCTCTGCCTTAAAGTCCTCCTCACCGCTGTGCCGGGCTGCCTCCAACAGGATCTGTCCATAGCGGGGATCGTGGAACTCCAGTCCGTCAGCCCCCAGGTCATAGGCGATATACTGAGCCACTGTCAGATTGGTTTTGCCGCCGTCCTCAGTCTCCACATCCTTATAGATGACCACCTCTCCATGACGGATAACTGCCTGTATCAGCAGACGCTCCACCTCTTTTGTCTGATCGTCAATGCTGTGCAGCCCGACGAACTGTGGTTGGACAGGAGTCTGTTGGTTCTGGTCTTGAGATTCTTGAGTGCCCTGTCGACCGGCTTCTTTTTCCTTCTCCTCCTTATCCTTCGCAATCATGTCGTTCATCGAGTTCAGCAACGTCTGTTCCTTGATACCCAATCGCTGTGACAACTCACTCAGATAGGTCGAACGTAGGATCTGGTCAGGAATGACGGATATGCTCTTCACAATACCGCCGATGGCCTCCGAACGTTTCACGGGATCGCTCACATTTTCCACCGTCAACTTGGTCTTGAAGGTAATAAAGTCCGTCGCATTCTTCTCTATATAGTCCTTCAGCTCCGTAGCCGAATGCTTACGTGCGAACGAATCGGGATCATCGCCATCGGGCAGCAACAGCACCTTGACGTTCATACCTTCGCCAAGTAACATGTCAGTACCTCGCATGGCAGCATGAATACCAGCCTCGTCACCATCGTAGAGCAGGGTGATATTCTGCGTGAATCGACGCAGGAGTTTTATCTGATGGATCGATAAGGCCGTTCCGGAATTGGCCACCACGTTCTCCAGACCACTCTGATGCATGGCGATGACATCGGTATAACCTTCCACCATATATACACGGTCCTCCTTAGCGATGGCTTTCTTGGCCTGATAGAGACCATAGAGCTCACGCTCCTTGTGGTAGATCTCCGAGTCGGGCGAGTTCACATATTTCTGCTGCACGCCCTTGGTCCTTGAATCGAGCAACCGACCTCCGAAGGCCACCACCCTTCCGCTGACGTTCAGCCAAGGAAAGATCACACGTCCTGCATAGCGATCAAGTAACTTAGAGGTGAGAGGTGAGGGGTTAGAAGTTTGAGAAATGCAGAGTCCTGTTTTGACGAGATACTCCGACTTGTATCCAGCCTTCTGCGCAGCTGTAGCCAACGCATCATGTTTCGGTACGGCATAACCCAGGTTAAACTTCTCGATGATATCGTCGCGGATGCCTCGGCTTCGGAAATACTGTTTGCCGATGGCGATGCCATCGGGGTCGTTCTTCAGTATGTCATGGAAGTAACCCATTGCCCATTCATTGACAATTAACATCGACTCACGGTCACTCTGCTCCTTCTTCTCCTCATCAGTCAGCTCGCGCTCCTCGATCTCGATATTATACTTCTTTGCCAGCCAGCGCAATGCTTCGGGGTATGTAATCTGCTCGTGCTTCATCAGGAAGTTGATAGCTGTACCACCTTCCCCACAGGCAAAGCACTTACAGATCTGCTTCGAAGGCGACACCATAAACGAGGGTGTCTTGTCATCATGGAACGGACACAGACCCTTATAGTTCACGCCAGCCTTGCGGAGAGTCACAAACTCCCCTACTACATCCACGATGTTCGTGGCATCCATGATTTTATCTATCGTCGCTCTGTCAATCATCGTCTATTTCTTTTTCAGGTATTCGGCCAGAGGGGAGTGAATAGCACGAAGGGCAGTGGCAACACTACGTGCATTCATCTGAGCACCGATTTTGGAGGTATGTGTATGGTCGTGGTTGAAATACTTGGCAGCGCGCGCCTTGCTCTTCTCCTCACTGGAGGACTGGCACTTCTTCTCGAGGAAATCGGCAGAGATCCGATGCACATCGGCAAAGGCGACGCCCGTCTGGGCCACGACCTCACGATACCACTTGCCGTAGGAATCGTCACGGCGTTCAATCTTGTTGCCAGGCCACTCATTGCGAGGCGTCAATGACAGGAGGATGGGTGTCGCTCCTTTCTCATAAGTATCGTCAATCATCTTGCGGAGATACCAACCGAAGCTATAGACCAGTTCGAAACGACCGTCCTTCTCCATCTGATAGACATGGCAGGTGTCAGCTGCACTGGCGATGGCGCCACGTTCCTTGGCATCAGTGATGGAACAGATATCGTTATGACCAAAATGGATCAGGACGAAGTCTCCCGGCTGGAGCGCGTTATAAACACGTTCCCAACGTCCCTCACGTATATAACTACGTGTCGAACGGCCAGCCATGGCGGCATTCTCCCATGTGATCTTAGCGGGATCGAAGATGATACCTGCCTGTGAGCCCCACCCCCACATGCCATCATCATCCTGATCGAGATTCTTCACCGTAGAATCGCCAGTGATGAAGACCATGGGTTTACCTGGTTCCCGATTCTGTCCATAGGCAGGCAGTTCGACACCCGTCATCAGGGCTTGAAGAGGTTTGAGTTGTGGATTTGACGAATACCAGATACCCTCGGCAGCCGAACGGGCATTCAGTTCTGCGCCATAAGCTGAGGTATGGATCTTGTCGCCATAAAAATGGTATTTCTCCTTCCAGGGACTGAAATGGTCGAGCTTGGCACCAGAGATCTCGTTGAGATCGACGAAGGGTACACCCTCGGTGGCTGCGACATACGAGGCCCACTGGGTTTGAGGTTTGCGGATGATACATCCATCCGAACCAAAGGCATCACGAGGAGTGAGCGACATGAGAATGGGGTTGGCACCTGCCTGACGGATATCACGGATATACAGACGCAGATAGTGACCATAGCTATAGACGGTATCGGGTATCTGCTTACGCTCATTGAAGCCGACAATCATAGTGTCGGGATCCACGCCGTCAATGACACCACGTGCACGTTTCTGATCAAAGAAATCGGCCTTATCGTTATGTCCGATGGAGACAATAACCCAGTCGCCAGGTTTCAGGGCCTCACGGACGGCAGGCCACAAGTCAGTATAGAAATTACGGGTAGACATGCCACCCAGTGCCTGGTTCTCAACCGAAATCCTACGACTGTCGAAATACTTGCTGGCGAAGTAGCCCCAACCCCACTGCCCATTGGAGCCATTACCCATCGTACCATTGCGCATGGTGGAGTTGCCGATGAGGAAGAGCACGGGGTTCTCCCCCTGACGTGTAGAGCCTGGTGTAGGACGGTTCATCAGGGCCTTGGCAATGGAATCAGGTGTGTTGTCGATGACTTTCTCCTCAACCGCAGGAATAGGGAGGTTATCAAAGCCTTGGGCTGACATGCGGGTCGCACAGACAGCCAATATCAGGAATAACAAAAACTTATTCATGTGTATCATCATTCTCTTTTTCGTGGGCAAAATTAAAGAAAAAATCTGAGAATTAGCATATTGTTCCAAGAAATTTTGTATCTTTGCAGCCAAATAACAGCGAGAGCAATGAATATTAAATAACCAAACCATTAAACAAAAAGATTATGGCATACACTGAGACAAGAACGGTGGGCTATGGCTCACGCGTAGGCAGCTCCTTCAAGGGAATCGGAGCCGGTATCATGTTGTTCCTGGCAGGTACAGCCCTGTTGTGGTGGAACGAAGGCAACTATGTGAAGACAGACAAGATGCTTAACGAAGCAGAAGGTGTTACAGTGGAATTGGAGTCTATCGACCGCATCGATCCTGAGATGGACGGCAAGTTGGTCTATGCGACAGGTTTCGCCACCACCCAGGACTCACTCATCGACCCTAAGTTTGGCGTTGGTGCCACAGCCATCAAGCTGAAGCGCCAGGTAGAATACTACCAGGTGTCTGAGCAGGCTCACGAGGAGCATAAGGACAAGTTGGGTGGCAAGGAGGAGATTGTGACCACCTATACCTATACTGAAGGATGGACCACCAACCCCATCATGTCGTCGAACTTCCACGACCCAGCCTATCAGAAGAAGAACTTCGTGCTGACGACAGCCGACAGTGAAGGTTGGCAGGCTGAAAAAGTAACATTCGGCGCTTTCCAGTTGGCAGAGAATCAGATTGGCAGCATCATGGGCGACGTACCCGTAGAACTGCGCATCGATTCCGCCATGATCGTAGCCATGAACAAGGAATGTCAGCAGGTCATCCAGCGCCAGTTCGGTGGTAAGAGCGACTCGATGAAGCTCGTCCACATTGCCGACAACGTGCTCTACTATGGTTTCAGTCCGTCGAGTCCTGCCGTGGGTGATGTGCGCATCACATTCACAAAGGTTATGCCCGCCAAGGTTTCGATTATCGCCAAGCAGACAGGCAACAGCTTTACGAAGTTCAAAGCCAAGAACGGCAAGACCTTCCAGACCCTCGTCATGGGCGAGCGCCCTGCCGAGGAGATCTATGAGGGAGCACACAGTGCCAATACAACCATGATGTGGATCTTCCGTATTTTGGGTATCGTCATGGTCATCAGCGGTCTGAAGGGCATCTTCGCTTTCATCGAGACCATTCTCAAGGTGGTGCCTTTCGTGGCCAACATCATCGGATGGGGCGTCGGTGTGGTTTGCACCGTTATCGGTATCGCCTGGTCACTGATCATCATCGCTTTGGCATGGTTGTTCTACCGTCCACTGATCGGTATCTCTCTGCTGGCCATCGCAGGCTTCCTGGTATGGGTATTCGCCTTCAAGGGCAAGGATAAGCTGAAGGAACTGGCACAGAGAGGCAAGGCAGCCCCTCAGACTGCACCAGCCAACAGTCCTGACAACGTGTGAGAAATAATATCATATGGCAACAGATTTCAAAGAAATGGCTAACAAGACACTAAAGGGGTGCGGATGCCTCACCATCGGCTCCTTTGCGTTGTTGCTTGTCCTCGGTATCATCGGAGCTATCTTCGATGACGATGAGAATACAGAAGTCACCGATGGTACGGCACAGAATACGGAACAGGTAGAGAAGAAGGACACCGTGATCGTGAACGAGCCGTTGGAAAACGATCCCTACCAGGAACTCGACGAACTGATCGGACTGGGTAAGGTGAAGGATGAGGTGCGCTCGCTGGCCAACTTCGTGAAGATTCAGAAGCAGCGTGAGGCTCAGGGGTTGAAGATTCCTAAGATGTCCTACCACCTTGTCTTCACAGGCAGTCCTGGTACAGGTAAGACCACCGTGGCTCGTATCGTGGCCCGCATCTACAAAGATCTGGGAGTACTAAAGAAAGGTCACACCGTAGAAACTGACCGTGGCGGACTCGTTTCGGGCTACATGGGACAGACGGCACTGAAAACCGACTCGCTCATCGACAAGGCTCTTGACGGCGTACTTTTCATCGACGAAGCCTATGCCCTTGTGCCTGAGGACGGCAGTGGCAGCGACTACGGTCAGGAAGCCATCTCGACACTGCTGAAGCGTATGGAGGACAACCGCGACCGTCTGGTGGTCATCATCGCAGGCTACTCGAAGGAGATGAAACGCTTCATCGATTCGAACCCTGGTCTGCAGTCGCGTTTCAACCGTTACATCGACTTCCCCGATTATTCGGCAGGCGAGTTGGCAGATATCTTCAAGATGTACCTGCGCAAGAACCAGTATAACATCACCCCTGGTGCTGAGGAACTGTTGAAGGAGAAACTCGACTATGCCGTCGCACATAAAGACCGCAACTTCGGTAATGCCCGTTACGTGCGTAACATGTTTGAGAAGTCCATCCAAGAGCAGGCGAACCGTCTCTCGAGTGTCAGCAACGCCAGCAAGTCGCAGCTGACAGAGCTGACAGAGGAGGACATCATGAAGGCCTTCAACCCCTAAACCAGGTACGTCCATGCCAAATCCGTCACCATTTAAGAAAGGTTGTGGCTGTCTGCTGATGGTCACTGGAGCCTTTCTGATTCTGACGGCTTTCCTCTTGGTCATGGGTACCAATCTGGCTGACAAAAAAGCTGGCGAAAAGAACC
>JAEETB010000141.1 GCA_016286575.1 Prevotella sp. | reverse complement strand
GCGAGAACTTCAAGAACGGCTTTGTGTGGGATAACGACGTCTTCTCCACCAACTTGTTCATGCACCCCTATCATGGTAACCTCTACTTCAACTCCGCCCGTGCACAGGGACTGACCTTCTGGGAGTCAGCACCTTTCGCCATGATCGGATCGCTGGAGTGGGAATTCCTCGGCGAGATTGAGCCGCCCGCACTCAACGACCTCATCGCCACCACCTTCGGCGGTATCTGTATCGGTGAAATCACCAACCGCATCAGTAAGATATTCCTCAATGACTCCAAACGGGGCTGGCCGCGCTTCTGGCGCGAGCTTGGAGCCACCATCTTCAACCCCATGGGCGAGCTCAAGCGCTTTGCCACTGGCGATGCCTGGAAAGTCAAGAAGGACCACTACCGCTATCACGACTATCATCGCAACCCCGTCGAGATCAGCATCTCAGCCGGCGACCGCTATCTGGCCGACGATGGGCATCTCTTCAAGGGAGAGCATAACCCCTATATCAATTTTGCGATGCAGTACGGCGATCCTGTGAACGAGAATGAGAACAATGCCCCATACGACTTCTTCGAGACGGAGCTGACTTTCGGACTCTCCAGCAATCAGCCTATGCTCAACCAGATTCATCTCTTAGGCCGACTCTGGAGCACACCGATGATCGAGCGCAAGAACATCCGTGCTGAGTTCGGAATCTACCAGCACTTCGACTACTTCGATTCCAAGCCGGTAAAGAATGGTTCCGAGTACACACCTTACCGCATCAGCGAGGCAGCTGCCTTTGGTCCTGGCGCCATCATTCAGATGCCGGAGGTGGGCATGATCTCACATCTCGAGCAACGCATCTTCCTGAACGGTATCCTGCTCGGCGGTACGAAGAGCGACTACTACAGCGTTATCGACCGCGACTACAACATGGGAAGCGGTTTCAGCATTAAGGCCAAGACCCACATGGAGCTGCGCCACTTCGGTCGCTTCATCCTCAACGCCCACTACTACCGCATCTTCACATGGAAGGGCTATGATCCCGACGTTGACCTGTCGACGCTCACTGAGGAGGAGATGCTCCACCTGAATTCACAGGGTGACAAGGGTAATGCTGCGCTGCTCGTCATCAACCCAACGACCGAGTTTGACATTTCCCGCAACTGGAGTATTGCGCTGTCGGGTTCATACTATGCCCGTCGTACGCACTATGCCTATTATGACGATGTGAAGTGTAACACCTTTGAACTGAAACTGGGAGTGACTGTGCATCTGTAATGATGGCAAAGAGACTCCTTTCATTCTCAAAGATCTTATCACGAGGCTGCTGATCATCATGATATTGATGATCAGCAGCCTCGCTTTGATAAGGCAATGATAGGTTGCATCTCAGAATCAGCATGCTGAAAGGCGTTACGCTAGTGAAGAAACAAAAGCAAAAGGAGTTCGACATCACGAAAACCAAGGGCTTTCAGGAAGCCTTAGACGACGTGAAGCACGGACGAGTTACTCACTATGACTCTGTGGACGATATGTTCAAGAGCGTGTTGGATGAAGAGGCATTCAGCAAAATACGCAGCAAGCATGTATAGTGTTGATACTACTAAGCGCTTCGACAAAGACTTGTAGCGCTGCCTGAAGCGCGGACTCGACATGCAACAACTCTATGACACACAAGGATCAGGCATCATAGGGTATTAAGTTATTATACTATTTTGTGCCGATAAGTTCTTGATATAGTTTAAACAATTCAGCTACGCACTGGCTTTCGGTCATGGTTTTGACGGGGATATAAATGTGAGTTGGAGTGTTTAAATATATTATAATCACAAGAAAAAATCTATGATTGTTTGGTTATTTCCTAAAAAGTAATTACTTTTGCGCCAATCTCTGCCAATAACCAGAAACAAAGCTCTCTATGCTAGTGCGCTTCATCCGCGAAAACTTCCGTCTGCATGAGAAATTAAACGAGAACGGTATTTATTAATAATGTATAACAAATAAACACTAAGAGTATGAAAAAGATTATGATGACGCTCGCAGCCGTCCTTTGCTGCACAATGTCAACAACCGTAGTGAACGCACAAGAGGTGGAATCGCCCATCAAGGAAGGTGAGCGTCTGGCAAAGGCCGCCGATGATGCCCCACAAGATTGGAAGAAGCAATACGATGCGGCAGAGTTCTATCTGAACGAGTCTAAAGGCACCCCCAATCCGAAAGAGGCAGAAAAGTATGCCAATCGTGCCCTTGAGATTGCAAAGAGCCAGACAATCAAGCGCGACACCATCCTCGGCAAGTCGCTTGAACTCATGGCTACCTTAGGGATGTATAATAAAAATGTAGAGCAGATGATTGGCTACTACGATCAGGCCATCCGTGCATATGTCGACGAACTGGGCTATCAAAATGCAGCCATACCACCACGTATTGCCTTCCTCGCTTCTTTGAAATGGATGCTTCATTCGTCGGGGGCTTACGCCTATGGTGATGCTGATGCAGTCAAAACCTTACGTGAGGCATTTCTTCTCAACAATCAATTGCCAGAGGGACAACGAGCTGAAGGAATGGAGGATGCTGAGACCATATATGCCCTGTCGCATGAGATACTGATGGCAGAACATAGGCAGCAGATGAAGGACAAGGTGTGGCTGTGGACCGATCAGGCCGATGGCAAGACTTACACCATCCTGGCTTTCGATGACTGGACAGTGGAACAACCTGCCGGATTCTTGGCCACTATGTTTGTTGATAATCAAAACGGGAAAAAGGCACCAGACTTAAAGTGCGGTCTTGTGCTGATGGATGAACAAGGAAACATTACAGAGCGCAAACCAACCGAATTCCTCTGGAATGTAAACTTCAACCAGAAAGGTAACGCCTATCGTCTGACTGATCAGACAAACCTCCGTGTGGTCAGAATCCCCAGCGAAAAGCGCCAGCAAATCATCGATGCCTTCCATAAGTTTGAGAAAAAATAAAACATAAAATAATCTTGAGAAAGATTCTAACGACGCTCGCAGCCGTCCTTTTCTGCGCAACGACAATGGCGATGATGATCGCATGTATATCTCCTCCACTTGTTGACTGTCGCGACAGTGCTGTCTTTAGCACTGTCGTGAGGGAGCAGACGACATGACGCTCAGCGAATATCTCGACGACTGGCGCATCCGCTATGCAGCCCAGATGCTGACCAATTATTGTCGGGCACATCTGAGAGTCAGAGTAAAGATTAAACTTTAAAATATATTGAGCAATGAAAACTCCTCGTCAGTTTTGGCGAGGAGATTTCTTATTTCGGCTGTAGGTCAGCATTAGGTTTGGCACCATTGCGATTTTTATAACTTCGCTTTCCACTGGCTCCAGGTCACCTGATAGTTGGTGGCGTGGTTCTTCTGAATATATTCATAGAAAAGAGGAATCATCTGGGCTTTCTCTGCACAGAGTTCTGCCTTCACGGGATCCTCACCTGGTGCAGAGCCGTCGTAGAGCAGATAGTTGCCACCGAGCAGACACTGGCGATAAGCGATATCCTTCAGGGGCAGGCCGGGATTGCGCATGATGTCGTAGAAGATCATGTATTGCGTGGTACGTCCAGCACCGGCCTGACAATGGAAATGAAGCCAGGCGTTGGCGGGCAACGTCTTCACAAAGGCCACGAAGGCATCCAACTCAGAGTCGGGTGGGAAAGCACGGTCAGGTACAGTGAAGCGGGCATAGCCCAGTCCGCGATCCGTACAAGCCTCCTCCTCAGTCTGGGCGCTGGTGACCTCAACGGTGGTGCGGTCTTCGTCCACGGGCTGGTAGTTGTTGGTCTTGCCGAGCGAGTAGATGTCAATGGTCTGCCCCAGGGTGGCGTGGATCTCGGATGCTTCCTCAGAAATAATCTGGGCGTGTGTCTTGCCCACGTTAGCCCAGTTGTTGGCACCGTAGCGCGATACGTGGATGCCGTTGAGGAGTCCATGACTCTCACCACGACAATCAATGATATAGATAGGCCCGTTGGTCAGTTTCTGGATCTCGGTCTTGATCCAGTCCAGCTCTTTGGCCGAGAAATCGCTGCTGCCCGATATGTTCAGTTCGCTCAGGCCTTGTGTGGAGGGCTGATAGTTGGGGTCTGGGAAGAGTTCAGACTCTTCATTGGGGGAAAACTTGCTCTGACAGGTGCGCCAGTTCTTCGGCTCCTGCAGCTTGTCCTTGCGCTCCAGCCGCCAGCAGTAGGCAGTATACTGCGCACGTTCCTCTGCACTCATGTTATCACGAGCCTCGTTGTAGTGCAGGTACTTGTAAACGGGCTTGGTTTCAGTCTGCGAAGACACTGGATTGTCTTCAACGCCTAAAATGGCATCAATGAATCCGCTACATGATGTGAATGTCAACATCACTGATGCAGTAAGGATGAATAAATGTTTCTTTTTCATTGCTCAATATATTTTAAAGTTTAATCTTTACTCTGACTCTCAGATGTGCCCGACAATAATTGGTCAGCATCTGGGCTGCATAGCGGATGCGCCAGTCGTCGAGATATTCGCTGAGCGTCATGCCGTCTGCTCCCTCACGCCATATCCTTTATATTGCATAGTGGATAGCCAGCAGCGTCAAGTCGTCGCTCTGTTCGGCATCCTTCACAAAGCGGTGTACCTCTTCGCTGACCGTGTTGATAATCTCTTCGGGACTTTGTTGTTGCTCGGCGCACCGCTTGAGCACGGCTTCCATACGATCCTTTCCAAACAACTGTTTCTCCTTGTCCATCGCCTCTGTCAGACCGTCTGTATAAAGGAAAATGGTCGTGCCGTTATTTAGGTCTGCCTCCTGTAGAGCATATTTCATGGTGCTGAACAGACCGATGGGGAGATGGGAAAGACAAGTGAGTGAAGAGAACTCCGGGCTCAGGATGATGGGCGCGTCATGCCCGCCATTGCAATAGCACAGATGTCCCGTCTGCAGGTCGAGCACACCGATGAAGACCGTCACGAACATGTGGGTGGCGTTCTTGTGGCAGGCCGCCTCGTTGATGGCCTGCATGATGCGTGCGGGATTGTCATCGTGGGCCGCGTACGATCGGAACAGCGAACAGGTGCTCGACATCAGCATGGCCGAGGGCGTACCCTTGCCGCTGACATCGCCAATGCAGAAGAACAGCTTCCCGTCGCGGATAAAGTAGTCGAACAAGTCGCCTCCCACCTCTCGGGCAGGCGTCAGCGAACCGAAGACATCCACCTCGTCGTTGTGCAGATGCTGTTCGGGTAGCATGCTCATCTGGATCTTGTTGGCCACGCGCAGCTCCGAGTCTATCCGTTCCTTGGCGGCATTCACCCTGCGCAGGTTCTCCAGGTTCCGTGAGGTACGGTAGACGATAAATCCCAGGAACAGCAGGCCCAAGCCCGTCAGAACGTATAAAATCAGCCTGGTCTTACGCAAATTGCCGAACACGTCGCTATCGTCGAGGACCGTAATGAGCACCCAGTCTGTCATACCGCCTACCGGTTGGAAGAAGATGTGCTGTTTCTTACCCGCCTCGTTTTTCACTTTGTGATAACTCTGTTTGTTACCAGTTGTCTTCAGCAGTTTGAGCGCAGCTTGTAGCTCCGGTCCGTCTTCGCCAGCCAACAGGTTATGGCTGCCTGTCACGAGGAAGCGGTTGGTGCTCTGATAGGTCTTTTCCTCGGCGATCACCTTGTCGAGCCATTCGAGCGAGAGGTCAGCATCGACCACAGCCACCGTTTCACCCCGACGGTCGTGTACGGGTGTGCCGTAGGTGGTTACCATCGCCTTTGCACCGTCGGCGTCCAGATAGGGCTCACTCCAGTGCCCGCAGTTCTGGGCGATGGGGACGGTAAAAAACTCACTTTTCGTATAGTCGTGAGAGGCCGATCCCAGCTGTATGGTCTCAATGGTTACTCTACCGTCGGGCGTTGTCCTTCTCACTGCATAGGGCTCAAACCAGTATCCTTTCTGGGGATAGTAGTTGGGAATGAAGGAGATGGTGCCGCCAAGGATGGCAGGATTGTTTTCCACCATGCGATACGTGGTGACAAACATCGAGTCTGCTTCAGCGAGCTCATCGCTGACTACCCAGGCCATGTTGTTGAGGGTCACCTCCACCTTCGACAGCTGGTTACGGATACGGTAGAAGATGGCGTTCATCTCCTGATCCACCAGATTTTCCATCGTATCTTGGATGACGGCGTGGTTAATATACCCCATCACACCCGAGGTGATCTCCAGCAGCAGGGCCGCAGCGATGATGGCCGTCAGTCCAAGGTTCCGCTTCAGGACATTCTTCAGACGCTCCCAGAGGTTCTGGGATTTTGAGTCGCGGTAGTTGACGTTGGTCTTTGTCTTTGACGTTTCAGTTTTTGTCTGCACCATAGGTCGTCAGTTTTTGGTTCATCAAAATCGCTAATGCGACAAGGATAAAATGATTTTTACTTCTCATAATGGCTTTCGTTTAGTGGTTTATGCGTTGGCAAAGATAGGAAAAAAAACTGAATCAGCAAAGGAAAAATGTTTTTTTTTCTTCTCAATAATGATAACGAGGGCATTTCTTGTAATTTTTCTATGTAACATTTGGTAACTTGAGTTTTTTTTATTATTTTTGCCCTCGAAATAAACCGTAAACGCAGGAACCAATTAATAAATGAATTAAACTAAAAAACTTAATTATTATGGCAAAGATTTCAATAACATTGTCTGATGTAGCTGTTTACTCTGTTGGCACTTCCGACGTTAATGGAGCTGCTCAGATGACAGAAACAAAAGACAATATCACCATGGCGACAGACAGGGTGGGGGTCCAAGTGTACTTGCCTGTTGATGAAAAGGCTACCAAAATTCTTCAGTATTCCATCAACATCTTGGATTTCTCTTTCATGAAGAAGATGTATCAGCCAACTGAGATTATCGTTACCCTCGCTATCGCTACTTCTGAAGGTACAACCTTTGAGGACATCAACAGAAAGGTGATAGATAATATGTTCAAATATGTCAAGGTCAGTGTGAAGGATGGTGAGGGCACATTCTCTGAAGGATCTGAGTTCTACGTTCAAGAGGTGCTGCCTTTTTACTCAAAGGACTCGAATATGCAGGTTGTACTGAAGATCTACAGCCTTGACAAGCTGATGACTCTAAAGGAATCATGTCGTACTTTCGTTTCTAAGAAATTGGGCGAGGAGATTTTAGCCACGGAGATAGCCAAATACATTAAGCCTTGGACCGTCGTGAATACGGACGCTATAGATGCCATAATAGCAAAGGACCAAAAGAAACTCGATAAGGACAAAGAGGTGAAACTTGCTCATAAGATCAACGAACAACTGGACCAACAAGAACTCACAACAGCCGAAATTGCCAATCTGACAAAAGAAATCTCTGATAAGGAAGCTGAAAAGGAAAAAGCCCGAAAACCAGAAGTGCCTGTAGCTTGCACCACTGACAATATGCAGATTCTTAAGTATGATACTGGGAAAGAGCATATCTTCCCCTATCTGGTACAGTATAACGAAAGCTTTTATGACTTTCTGGCCCGAACGACCAATCGCTGGGGAGAGTTCATGTACTATGAGAACGACAAGCTGAATATTGGCTATGATGGCTCAGCTAGTGTTACAACGGTGTCGAAGGAAGATTTTCAAAGTATTTCTTTCTTTAATCTGGATTCCAAACAACTGAGGCTGGCCACAGACGGCGTCTATGATTACGAGGCCGATAACAGCAGTCTGACAGGTAAGCCTTTACAGAAATCGCCCAACAGCGTGAAAGGACAGTTATTCGCTTTCGGCGGAAAGGAAGACAAGTGGCTTATGAAACAGTTTGCCAGTATCTTCAAGAACGACAAGAACCTGCCTACTATGATGACGAATATGCTTTTCGACAACCTGTGGGGACTGGCCATAGCAGAGAGTGCGGCAGCCATGAAGAACCGTATTTTTAATCAAGAGTATTTTAAGAATTATAATACGAATAATGTACACTATGGCCAGTACAATTTCGCTAAGAAAGGAGAGAAGAAAAAGGAATTGGATGGTTTCCAGGAATTTACGGAGCTGGACACGAAATTCAACGGTAAAAAATACAAGTCAATCTTAGAGAATGAGCAGACCGTTGGTCAGGATGCCATCTGTATTAATTATGGCACGACACTCCCCAAACTTCGACTGGGAGGAATTATATCCTATAATAACGAAAAATTTATTGTTGTCGAAGTAACAGGAGGTTTCG
>JAEETB010000140.1 GCA_016286575.1 Prevotella sp. | reverse complement strand
TGCAGAAGGCCGACATGGAGGTGAAGAGCAAACTCTACCTCGTAGAGGCTATCCGCGACTATCTGCGCGACGAATCAAAGAAAGACCAACTGTTACCTGCCCTGCTGATTACAGAGAAAGAGAGTGGTCTGGGCGAATCAGTATCACAATATAATGCCCTGCAGTTACAGCGTCAGAAGATTATCGCCAGCTCGAGCAAGGAGAGTCCGCTGGTGAAGGATCTCGATCAGCAGCTCGCCGCCATGCACGCCGCGGTGCTCTCATCAGCCGAGAACGCCATCAAGCAGTTGAAGGTGCAGATGAAGAGCGTGGCCGAGAAGGATAAGGAGAGTAAGCAGTGGCTGTCATCAGCACCCCAGAAAGCCATCGGAGGTCTGACAGACGAGCGCGACTGGAGAGTATTGAATGAGGTCTACGTCTTCCTGCTGCAGAAGCGCGAGGAGGCACAGATGATGAAGGCCATGAGAACTGACGTACGTGTGCTGACTCCACCGCTGGGAGTGAAGAAACAGAGTTCGCCCAATGTTCCCATCGTCATCCTTGGATCGCTGCTGCTGGGACTCTTCATTCCTGCCTGCAGAATCTTTTTAAAGGTAAAAAAGTAAAAAAGACAAAAAAGTAGAAAGGGAAAAAGGGTGGTCATTCTGTTCATAGCCCTCATCATTGCCTTGCTCCTACTATCGTGGAAGTATATCCTGCGGTTGGAGCCAGCAGGGGTGTTTACTGCGATATGGGCGTTTTTCGGTGTGTTTACACTGCTGCTACAGAACTATATCGATCTGAACTTCGAAGGGTGTAGTTTCCTGATGGCAGGTGTCTGTCTATTTGTGGCAGGTACAATCTTCAACGACTACTTCTATAATCCCAAACCTTCAGGCACCGTGCTGGAACTGAGAAAGAAATGGGTAACGCCACTGTTACTCATCCTATTGGTGGGCGCTATGGTGAACCCTCTCTACTCAATCGTACTGCACGGATTCAGCCTGAGAGCGCTGCTCACTATGCGCGAGGTGCTCGAAATGAATAAAGGCATAGCCGAAGACCGTTATGCTGGTGCAGAGGCGCACGACATGGTGAACCAATTCTTCCTGATTTTCTCGTATGCTGCACCAGTCATCGGCGGATTCTGTTTTAGATTGGTAGGCAAGTTTAACAAGGTTCTCTGCGTAATAACCCTCATTCCCTGTACTTTCATCGCCCTGACACAGTCGCTGAAGATGGGTATGATCGCCTCGTTCATCCTCTTCTTTGCAGCCTATGTTGTATGCTCCTACACTTATGGTCTGCCCATCCGTATCAAAGGGAAAATTATCCTGCGATTTGCGCTTGTAATATTCGGTTTCCTGTTCACGCTATTCATCTCGATGGTGTTCCGTACGGGAGAGGTGAGTCAGAAAACCATCCTAGAAATCAGTCAGAAGTTTGTGAGCTATGCCATTGGTCACATGCACAACATAGACTTCTGGTACACATCTTATCAGCCTACAGACCTGACCTGGGGCAGCAAAACGTTTATGGGCATTTCCAACCTCCTGGGTATCGAGGAGCGTGTGCAGGGGATTTATCCTGAGTATAATAACGTGGGCAAGAACGGATTCTTTGGCATCTCGAATACTTTTACCATCTTCCGTCCGCTGACAGAAGATTTCAGCGAGGTAGGGGCTATGGTGTTTATGTTCTTCACGGGTGCCATCTCGAACATGTCGTTCAAGGCACTCATTGCCCATCGTGCGACAATTTTCAACCAAGTGATACTCGTGGCTATCTTCGCCTTCCTGATGTGGTCGTTCTCGGCCTCGTTTTATGCCTATACCACCTATCTGGCCATGTTTGTACTGTCATTCATACTGCTGCATCTCGTTCAAAGAAAGGTAAAGGCATGCTGAAGTTAATCAAGGAAAAACTGAGTTCGGGTATGGGGCGCGACGTGGTGTGGACTTTCTCCATCCAACTGCTCATCATGCTCTGCTCGTTTGCCATCAACAAGTTGCTCGCTAGCCGATTGAGCATGGAGGACTTCGGACAATACAATGTGATCAAGCGCTCAGTACAGGTTCTCTCGTTCGTGATGCTCGCTGGTGTAGGCATCGCTCTGCCACGTTATATACCACTCTACCGTAACAGTAATCCTCCACGCAGGATTGCACCATTGATGAACGCCTCCTTTATATATATAATAGGTGTATCGCTCGTGGTATTTCTTGTTTGCATGCTTTTCTCTAAGCAGATGGAGGACATCATCATCGGCCAAAGCGATAATCTGCAGCTGCTGATTGTCGCCCTGGCCTACGCTTTCACACTCGCCATGTCTCAATACGTGTTTGCCTATTATCGTGGCATTGGTAACTTCAAATGGTATAACGGTACCCAACTGGCTATCCAGCTGTTGATCATCATGCCACTGATTCTGCTGCCGATACTCACTGTCTGGCATGTGTTTATAGCATGGCTCATTATTACCACCATCTTAGTGACTTGTCTGGCAGGTTGGGAACTGAGAGGGAAGTGGCCATCACTATTCACTCTTCAGCCCTCAATATTCACTACGCTCATCAAGTATTCTTCAGGACGACTGGTGGCTGACTTCTTCCAATTCTCGTTGGCAGCGTTCCCACTCATTTACATCAGTAATATACAAGGCTTGCAAACCACAGCCTATTTCTCAGTAGGTATTTTCTTTGTGACAATGGTGACCCCTATTTTCTCCTTTATGGGCATCATCCTGCTGCCTTATGTATCACAGGCCTTGGCACGCAGCGAGATGGCAACAGCCAATCGCCTGATAAAGCGGCTGGCTATAACATACATAGGGGCGTCACTACTGTTCATCAGCGTCATCTACATCTTCACTGAACTGCTGACGATCCTACTCTTTTCCAGTGACTATGTAGTAACGAAAGATCTGACAAGGATTATGATACTTTCCATCTTACCACAAGCTGTATATATGCTTTATCGCAACACGATTGATGCGGTGAGCGTTATACCATTCAACGCCATTTTTTTGGGGATATGTTTAGGGGTAATGGTCATAGGTTTCATACTCTCCACCACCCTCACCCACTATGCCTGGGTTTATCTTGCCGTCTCCACCCTACAAGGCCTTCTCGCTTGGGGGGCATGGACGTTACTCAGCAAGAAATAGCCTTATTATTCAATTATTAATAATATTTTAAGGCAAATTACAAAAAAAAGTCGTACCTTTGCGCACTAATTACAGAAAAGTTACGTTTTATAGTATAGAATGAACGTTCGAAAGGTGTCAGTCATTTGTCCTGTCTTCAATGAAGAGAAATTCATTGAAGCATGCATTGTGTCTATCATCGAACAGGACTATCCACAAGACATGATGGAGATCCTGTTTGTCGATGGACGCAGTACGGATAAGACACGCGAGATCATCGAGCGCTATATGAAGCAGTATCCGTTTATCAAACTGATCGACAACCCTGAGCGTATCGTACCCTACGCTCTGAACAGAGGTCTGGAGGCTGCGAAGGGAGAGGTTATCATGCGACTTGACGGACACTGCACCTACCCCACGAACTACATCTCTGAGCTCGTGAGATACCTCTATCAGTTGAATGCCGATAATGTGGGTGGCGTATGGAACACCCAGCCTGCGAAGGATACACCAGTCTGTCAGGCCATCGCCCAGGCTTCAAGCCATCCTTTCGGCGTAGGCGGTTCGATGCACAAGATCGGTGCCTCGAAGATCATTGAGACAGATACGGTACCATTCGGCTGCTATAAGCGTGAGGTGTTTGAGAAGACTGGCCCCTTTGATACTGACCTGGTGAGAAATCAGGACGATGAATTCAACGGACGCCTGCAGAACCTGGGTGGCAAGATTTATCTGATTCCGCAGGTCATCATCAACTATACTGCGCGCGACACCCTCTGTAAGATGCGGAAAATGTATTACCAGTATGGTCTCTACAAGCCATTAGTGAACAAAAAACTGGGTGCGCCAGCGACTGTCAGACAGTTTTTCCCACTGGTGTTCCTTCTCGGACTGATCTTCGGTGGCATCGCCAGTATCTTCTCGCCCTATATTCTGCATGCCTTCACGACGTTCCTGATGCTTTATCTCTTTATCGGCATCGTGGTAGGCAGCATGAGTGCCATCCGCATGCATCAACCCCTGCTGGCATTGCTGATGCCATACGTGTTCTTCAATATTCACATGAGCTATGGCATTGGCTATCTCGTTGGTATCTTCAACGTACTGTGCCACAGGTCGTGTGAGGTCAAACCCAACAGATAACGCGATGAAAATACCCTTCTCTCCCCCAGATATCACAGAGCAGGAAGCTCAGGAAGTGACGGCAGCCTTGCTATCAGGATGGATCACGACAGGGCCACGCACAAAGCAGCTCGAGAAGGACATTGCCCAACTCTGCGGTGTGGAGAAAGCCGTGTGTCTCAGTTCGGCCACAGCCTCTTTGGAATCAATTCTCCAGATGTTGGGTATTGGGCCTGGCGACGAAGTGATTACAACTGCCTACACCTATACGGCTACTGCCAGCGTGGTGTGCCATATTGGAGCTACCCTGAGGTTTGTGGATACACAGAAGGACTCTCTGGAGATGGACTACGACCAGATGGCCGATGCCATCAACGAGAGGACAAAGGCTGTGATACCAGTAGATCTGGCAGGCATCCCCAGCAACTATGAGAAGGTGTTTGAGGCTGTTGAGAGCAAACGAGCTCTGTTCCGACCCAACAACGATCTGCAGAAAAGTTTTGGAAGGGTAATCGTGGTGGCCGATGGTGCACACGCCTTGGGAGCCCAGTGGCGAGGACAGATGGTAGGTGCGATAGCCGACTTCACCTCATTCAGCTTCCACGCCGTCAAGAACTTCACCACAGGCGAAGGCGGAGCCCTCACCTGGCGTAATCATCAAGGCATCGACAACGAGAAGATGTATAAGGAGTTCCAGCTGCTGACGCTGCACGGACAGAGCAAGGACGCTTTGGAGAAAAGTGCCCTAAACTCGTGGGAATACGACATCATTTACCCAGGCTATAAACGTAACATGACAGATGTGGTTGCTGCCATCGGCTTGGTACAGATGAAGCGCTTCCCTGCACTGCTGGCTCGACGTAAACAACTCATAGAACGCTATAACGAGGCACTGAAGGACGAGAACGTCAGTGTGCTGCCCCACTATACGGACGACTACACTTCGTCAGGACATCTCTATCTCGTCAGACTCACAGGTCGCGACAGTGATGAGCGTAATCAAGTGATCAACCAGATGGCAGAACGAGGCATCGCCACCAACGTGCACTATAAGCCGCTACCGATGATGACGGCCTACAAACGGTTGGGATTCGACATCAAGGACTATCCTAATGCCTACCACTTCTTTGAGAACGAGATCACTCTCCCCCTCTACACGAAACTGACTGACGAACAAGTGGAATTCATACTTCAAAATTTCAAGGAAGTTTTGAAAATTAAACATTAAACATTAAAGATTTAACATTGATCAGATTCTTCGACATCATATTCTCTGCTTTTGGACTGGTCGTACTCGCACCCGTCTTTGCTGCCATCTGTCTGAAAATCAAGTTGGGAAGCAAGGGTGGCTGTTTCTACATCCAGGAGCGCATAGGGAAAGACGGCAAGCCCTTCGGACTCTACAAATTCCGTACGATGCGCATCGGTGCCGACAACGAAGGACTGCTCACCGTGGGAGAACATGATCAGAGAATCACTCGTATAGGCTACTTCCTCCGTAAGACGAAAATGGACGAACTGCCCCAGTTGCTGAATGTACTAAAAGGCGAGATGAGTCTCGTAGGACCAAGACCAGAGGTGAGAAAATACGTAGAGCTCTATACAGAGGAACAGCGGAAGGTGCTTAGCGTGAGACCAGGCATCACTGACTACGCCTCGATAGAATATGTGAAAGAAAACGAGTTGCTGAGTCAGGCCGAGGATCCTGAGCGCACCTATATCGAGCAGGTGATGCCAGACAAGATTAAACTGAACATGCGTTATCTGGAACACTACAATCTGATCGAATACTTCAAGATCATTCTCCTAACGTTTAAAAGTCTGGTGTCATGAAACGTGCCTTTGATTTCTGTTGGGCACTTGTCTGCCTCATCCTCTTCTCGCCCCTCTTTCTGATGTGCTACATAGCCATCCGTCTCGAAGATGGTGGACCAGCATTCTTCCATCAGGAGCGTATCGGCAAGGGAGGAAAGCCCTTCGATATCCTGAAGTTCAGGAGTATGACAACTGACGGCAACCGCGATGAGTATGCTCTCTTCAAACATGAGAAAAACGATAACCTGACACGTGTAGGCAGATTCCTCAGAGACCACCATTTAGACGAACTGCCACAATTGTGGAACGTGCTGAAGGGTGATATGTCGTTCGTAGGACCACGTCCTGAAAGGAAATACTATATCGACTTGATTATGGAACAGGATCCCAGATACGAACGGCTGTACCAGTTGCGTCCAGGGGTAACGAGCTACGCCACCCTACACAATGGCTATACTGATACGATGGAGAAGATGCTTATCCGTCTGGAGATGGATCTCTACTATCTGGAACACCAGTCGTTGATGCTCGATCTGAAGATCCTGGGACAGACCTTCCTCTATATCGCCTTCGGAAAGAAGTTCTAAGATTTTACTGTTTTCTGAATTGCAACTGCAAGGTAGATGACTTGAGGATCATCTCATCCTTATTCAAGCACAGAACATCGAAATGCTCCGTCAATGCATTAATACCATAAGGACGAATCTCGCCGAGACGCTCTTCTGTAATGACAGGATCACCTGCCTCGCGGTCTTTCTCGTGGGGATTGGAAAGCGTCAACCGGCTCTGTTCCAACTTAAACTGCTCATAATATTCGCGACCATTTCCACCTTCATCCTTTCGCTCGGCGCCTCTCAACTGGATCAGATGAAACTGCACAGCCCAGAAAATGCGTTGTTGCGAGAGGTCTTTGTGCTTGGCGTTAGCCAACGTATCGACACCTACCAGATGCCAATAGCCATCAAAATCACCATTATCTGAGGTTTCCAGATCGCACGATATCAGGAACGGAAGAAAGGCTATGAGGAGATATAATAACTTTTTCATTTTGCAAAGATACCTGATTTAACAATCGATAATTGGGCCCCATAGTTATCACCCAGTAACTTTCCTTGATCCATACCAAAGGCGCCACAAAGGCTCCAGCCTTTCTGCATTTGCCAAGAGAGTTCGACCAGCAAACTGAAATTATACTTAGGCGAGGTAAAGGGATCGTCATAGGTGCCAAGACCTGTCTGGTAAGTAGCCAGAACACGATAATGGAGCGATGGCAACGGCTGTCCACTCATGCCCAGATGCCAAGCCGCCATACGGTTATTGGCTATTCGGATAGTACCATCATCATTATACAGCGGCGAGCGATAAAGGGGATTGCCCATGACCTGCCCCCAGTGCTGCCAACCTGTGTACACATAGTTGTTATAGTAGTTATCATCGCCTCCAATATGATCGCTATAAGCAGGAGTACGGTCATGATAGACGGGACCACTCTGATATTTCGAATAGAAATACTCCACAACAATATCATTCAACCAACAGAACTGTTTCAGTTTCAACTCTGCCCCCAGGAGCATATCCTTGAAGTCGTAAAGAACGTAGCGACTATCTTTCTTCGAGTTCCACTCATCACCTGTCCCATAACCATTGTAATCGAGCAGGAACATCGCCGACTGGTCTTCGAAGAAATGATCGAGATAGGTACTGACCGCGAAGGCATCGGCCTCATAGTTCAGACGCACCAACCACGAACCCAGATGATTGCCCCCGGCGTTGCCATACATGCCTTCTTCCACTTCTGATCCACCAGGAACCAAAGCATGCCAGAAGGCCTTAACGCCCTTCTCGTTATCACTCCAGTTCCATTTGCCACCATGCATCTCACGATATGAGCGTCCACCAAACTGAGTGGCCATCTCAAGTCCCATCTCGGCAGTAAAGCGACCAGGTCCTACTTTCAGATAACCTGCCTTACTATGGTAGAGCACATTATCAGTGCGTTTTGTATAAGGTGCAGCAAAGTCTTTCTGCCAGTTATCATCAGTATACATACCATAGGCGATATGTCCCTTGAGGGCGAGCCACTTTTTGGTGCCTGGAATCGTCCAGTAGTCAGGTAGGGCAAGACGCACCTGAGGCACTGGACGGGCATTGATGCCTAACGTCTGAGAACCTGTACTCAGTTC
>JAEETB010000139.1 GCA_016286575.1 Prevotella sp. | reverse complement strand
TCCAGTCTGCATTGGGAAGGTTGATACCAATCGCTGTCGACGGGTATTCATCACCGCCCAACATCGCTGCACAGATGACATTGGCTGAGACACCTTTCACAACAGGCTTACGGAATCGGGGATCCACTGGCGAATGATCCTCGAACCACTGGGCATTCCTGCTGATGGTCTGAGTGCGATGAGTAGCCTCTTCATCAATATACTCTACGAGTCCCTCCCAAGAGCCCTTCAGTCCTAACGGATCGCCATAGACCTCGATGAATCCGTTGATAAAGTCGATGGACGAATCATGATCCTTTAACCATTCAATACAATATTCATTGAAAATCTGTAAGTCACCTGTCTGATAATAACTTATGAGCGATTTGATTACCTTTTTCTGTTGCTCGTTTTCTGCCACATCAGAGGCTTTCTCCAACCAATAGATAATATGTCTGATGGCACGAGCGTATTTCCCATTGGCTGACCACACATCCTCCCTGACCTGTCCATCCTTCTTCACTAAAGTAGAGTTCAAGCCGAACGATGGAGGGGTGTCCTGATGGTCGTCTTGCTGCTTCTGCTGCTGATAGAAGGCTTCAGCCTCTGCCTGCGTCACCCCGTCATAGAAGTTACAGGCCGATGTCATCAGCAGGTCCTCCCCGTCAGCCTTATTCACACGCTTCGGCCATACGGTTTCATCAAAGATGACTGGAAAAAGCTCGTCACACATCTGCTGGATGGTCTCGCCCTCATTCAGTGGCAACCGTCGGGCATCCGTCTCTTGGAGTACCTGATACAGATACTCAGCCGTAAAGCCTGGCTTGAATTTCTCACAGCCATAGTGATGATAGATGCCGCTCGAGAACCAGATACGCTTCAGATAGACCTCCAAAGCCTTGAATTCATCGGTGTCATGAGAGATGGTCATGTCTGTGTAAACCACCTCCAGCATCTTTCGGATACGGAGGTTATACTTGCCAAACTGATCGAAAGTGATATCCCGACCATATAGTGTAGCCTGAGAAAGATAATAGACGAGGGTTTTCTGCTTTAAAGTCAGTTTTTCAAAACCGTTCAACCTATACCTGAGCATTTGCAAGTCTGCGAATCGCTCATCCTGATAAATAAATTCCATGATGCAAAATTACATAAAATAATCCAAACATGCAATGAATTCCGGAAAAAATGCCTATCTTTGTACAAAATTTGCAAGATATGAACATTTTCGAAGCATTAAGAACCTATTACGGCTATACTTCTTTCAGACAAAACCAACAGGAAATCATCGAGTACGTCATGCAAGGCAAAGACGCCTTGGTGCTGATGCCGACGGGTGGCGGTAAGAGCATCTGCTATCAGATTCCTGCACTGACGATGCCTGGTACCGCTATCGTCATCTCCCCACTTATCAGTCTGATGAAAGACCAGGTTGAGAGCCTCCGTGCCAACGGCATTGAAGCCGAAGCCCTCAACAGCGGCAACGATCCTGCCGTCGATACGGTCATCCGTCGCAAGTGCATCTCTGGCAACATGAAGCTCCTTTATATCTCGCCAGAGAAACTGATGGCAGAGATCGACTACCTGCTGAGCCATATCCAGATATCCCTCTTCGCCATCGACGAGGCTCACTGCATCAGCCAGTGGGGACATGATTTCCGACCTGAATACACCCAGCTGGGGATCCTCCGTGATAAATTCCCTGGTGTACCTATCATGGCCCTGACGGCTACTGCAGATAAAATCACACGTGAGGATATTATCAAACAATTGAACATTTCTGAGGCAAAGGAATTCATTTCCAGCTTCGACCGTCCTAACCTGAGTCTGTCAGTGAAACGAGGTTATAAGGCTGCCGAGAAGATGCACTTCATCATCAACTTCATCAAGGCTCGTCCGATGGAGGCTGGTATCATCTACTGCCTGAGCAGGAAGACGACGGAGAAGGTGGCTGAAGACCTACAGAAGAAAGGCATCAATGCTGCACCATATCATGCTGGTATGTCTACATTTGAGCGCAATCAGACGCAGGAAAGGTTTAAGAATGACCAACTCGCTGTTGTCTGTGCTACCATCGCCTTCGGAATGGGTATCGACAAAAGCAATGTCCGTTGGGTGATCCATTATAACATGCCCAAAAGCATCGAGAGCTTCTATCAGGAGATAGGACGTGCCGGACGTGATGGGGCACCAGCTGATACCGTCCTTTTCTATTCCCTCGCAGACATTGTACAACTTACTGAATTTGCACGACAAAGTGGTCAGCAGGATGTCAACATGGACAAGTTGAAAAGGATGCAGGAATATGCCGAGTCGAGTGTTTGTCGCAGAAGGATCCTGCTCAACTATTTCAGCGAACAGACGGACCACGACTGCGGCAACTGTGATGTCTGTGAGAATCCACCCCGACGCTTCGACGGCACACGATATGTTCAGATGGCCCTCAGTGCGGCCATTCGGACGGAAGAAACCGTTCGCATATCCACCATTATCGAGATTGTCAAAGGCATCCGTTCTCCCTATGTCATGCGTCATGGCTATGAACAGCTGAAGACATTCGGTGTGGGCAAGGACCTGACGACGACCGACTGGCAGGACTATCTGCTGCAAATGCTCCAGATGGGATTCATCGAGATTGCCTATAATGACGGCAACAAGGTGAAAGTCACCGATATCGGCAAGGATGTGCTCTATGGCAGAAAGAGTGCACAGCTCTGCATCGTCGATCATAGTGTGAAGGAAGAGCGTAAGAAGCCCAAGCTGAAACTCGAGATACCGACGATCACCATTCCTGGTCTGCCACCCACGACAGGCATAGAGGATCCCAAGCTCTTTGAGGCCCTTAGAGCCCTCCGTCTGACCTGTGCCAATGAGGAAGGCTTCCCACCCTATATCGTGTTCAGCGACAAAGTCCTGCATGCCTTGGCCAGCATCAAACCAACGACTTTGGAGCAGTTCGGCAACATCTCAGGAATCGGTGATCATAAGAAGCAAAAATACGGCAATCGCTTTGTGGCATTGATTCAAAAGTACGTATAAACCCTTTTTTTTGTTAAAATCTTGCATCGAAATTCAGTTTTGTGACTTTTTTTTCGTATCTTTGCGGGGCAAAAACTTCAAAGATGGCAAAGAAGAAGATACTATTCATCAATCAGGAGATATCTCCTTACGTCCCAGACAACGCACTGTCATTGATGGGAAAGAACCTTCCGCAAGCTATGCAGGAACGTAGTCATGAAATACGTACATTCATGCCTAAGTGGGGAACTATCAACGAGCGTCGCGGTCAGCTGCACGAAGTGATCCGACTCTCAGGTATGAACCTTATCATCAACGATACGGACCACCCACTGATCATCAAGGTGGCTTCGATCCAGTCGGCACGCATTCAGGTCTATTTCATCGACAACGATGATTACTTCACCAAGCGTCAGATGGCAAAGGACGAGAATGGTGTAGACTACGACGACAACGGCGAAAGGGCCATCTTCTTCGCCCGTGGTGTGCTGGAGACTGTCAAGAAGCTCCGTTGGGTGCCCGACATTATCCACTGTCAGGGATGGATGAGTGCAGTCGTGCCACTCTATGTGAAGACCGCCTACCACGACGAGCCGTCATTTGCAGAAGCGAAGGTCGTTTCTTCTCTCTATACGAAGAATATCGAGAAGAACCTTGGCGAAAATTTCAAGAAATGCCTCGAATTCCGTGATGTCAACGCCAATATGCTGAAAAGCTACAACGATCTGATCGATTTCGATGAGCTGGGCAAGCTGGCCATCGATTACAGCGACGGCATCGTTCAGGCAGAACCAGAAGTAAATGTTGAATTGCTCGACTATGCCAAGGGAAAGAATATTCCTGTGCTTGGCTATCAGGAGGACTTCGCAGATGCCTATGAGACATTCTACGAATCACTCTTCCCAGACGAGGCTAAAGATTAATATACATAAACATACACATGAAATTCAGATTTTTGTCAGCGATTGCCTTCTGTGCAATGGCAGTGATGTCTTGCAATGAAGAAACGCTGGAGGTTGGAACAACACTGACCAGTGAGAACGATAAGATGGATATCTCTACTGGTGTCTTCAATGCGACTTCAAGATCTATACTGGCGGACTCTATCTACGCCCGTAACTTCGATTGTTATTTCGGCAATGTCAGGGATCCGGAGACTGGTGCCTATATCAAGAGCGAATTCATGGCACAGTTCAATATGCTCGAGAATCAGAAATTGCCGGCAAAGGACAGGATCCTCGGCATGAAAGACGGCGAGATTGCTGCCGACTCCTGCGAGATCTGGCTTTACTTCGACAGAATGAAGTGTTATGGCGACTCTCTGACCCCTGTCAAACTTAACGTCATGGAGCTGAAGGAACCCATGAACGATAAGATCTACTATAGCAACTTCGATCCTATGAGTGCAGGCTATATCAGGACCGACGGACTCAGACAGAGCATAGCGTTCACCCTGTCAAACCTCACCTATACCGACAGCATCAGGGCGCTTACCAGCTATAATGATCTGGCACGTATCGTGATGTATGGCGCCTACAAGGACAAGAACGGCAAGAACTATCCCGATTATGGCACCTATATCCTGCGCAATTACTATGAACATCCAGAGTATTTCAAAAACTCCTATAGCTTCATCCATTCGCTCTGTCCTGGATTCTATTTCGAGGTGAACGATGGTCTTGGCGTGATGGCTAATCTGAAAGAAATCGACATGCGCGTCTTCTATCATTATAAGAATGAGAAAGACTCCGTTATCAATGGCTATATCGGTATGGCGTCCACACCTGAAGTTCTTCAGACCACAAGAATCATCAACGACAAGGAAGCCCTGCAGTCTTTGGTCAGAAAGGACAACTGCACATATCTGAAGACGCCAGCTGGCATTTTCACGGAGGTGACATTCCCCGTCGATGAGATCAAGGCCACCCACGCCAACGACTCCCTGCTCTCTGTAGGTGTGACCTTCCAGCGCATCAACAGTGGCATCGAGAATTCGCCTTACGTCTTTGAAGCCCCTGATTATCTCCTGATGATACCCAGGGACAGCCTGTACACCTTCTTCGAGAAAGGACAGACGATCAACTCCACCAGCTCGTATTATACCATACTGGATTCCAAGAACCAGTACGTGTTCAGCAATATCGGTAACATGATTACCTATCTGGCCGACAAGAAAAAGGAAGGTCTTGTAGGCGATTCTGACTGGGTGGCTAAGCACCCTGCATGGAATAAGATCGTGCTGGTGCCTGTCACCCTGACAACGGCAACGAATACCACGACATCTGCTGGTGGCATTGCCTCAGTCGCCAACGAGATGGCCCTGACGAGTACCCGATTACAAGGCGGACCCAATGGCGAGAAGATCGAATTGCAGGTGATCTATGCCAAGTTCCATGATAAGTGACAGTGACGATGGCCGACGGATTCCTGGAAAAGCATTATGAGGACTATGAAGCCCGCAAGGCAGCATGGTTACGTAAGAAGAAGCATTTACCCAAACTCCCTAAGAAACAGTTAGAGCGACCCGATAAAGAGTCGCTCTAATTATTATTTTGTCCTTTTGTTCTTCTGTCTAAACAATTATCTTGAACTTTGCAAACTTCAGGAGCAGCTGCTTCGTGCCAGCATTCCTGAACTCCACCGTAGCCTTCGTGTTCTCACCCGTCCCCTCAATCTTCAGCACCCTACCGATACCAAAGCGCTGATGCTCTATCTGGCATCCGTCGCGCAGTTCGCCAGCACTGGGTGCAGAGGCCATGGGGCGAGGGGCCACAGCATTATATACACGCTTGAAGTTGGGTCCGAAGGGGTCTACAGGCTTCTCAGGCTGTCTGGGAGCCACAGCCCTTGGCTTCGGATCAGCCCTGAACTGCGTCGCCACTGGTCTCGGATTCTGCATCCATTCAGGACTCCGACTGCCGCCATACGAGCTGCCTCCCGACGGTCTTCTGTACGACGAATCTCCCCCACCCGTTTCACTCTGTACATCGAGCAGTTCAGGATCGATATCCCTGATAAACCTCGAAGGCGTGTCATACTCCATCCTGCCATAACGGAATCGGTTCTGTGCACACGTCAGGATACAATGCTTCTCAGCCCGTGTGATGGCCACATACAGCAGTCGGCGCTCCTCCTCGAGCTCACGCATCGAGTTGGTACACATCGGACTGGGGAAGATATTCTCCTCCAGACCCACGACAAACACCGTGGGGAACTCCAGACCCTTGGCCGAGTGGATGGTCATCAGCGTCACCTTGTCGTTCTCGTCGCCCTCCTCACTGTCAAGATCCGTCAACAGCGCCACCTCTTGCAGGAAATCAGGCAGGAATATCTCGTTGCCCATATCCTCCTCCCGACGGCTCTCCACGAAGTCCTGCATACCACTCAGGAATTCCTCCAGGTTCTCCTGTCGCGAGATGTCCTCAGGGTTACGACCTGAGTAGATATCCTTGCTGATGCCCGAGTTCATGATGATGTCGTGTCCCAGCGTGTAGGCATCCTCTGTGGCCACGCGACCTATCCAACCCTCAATCAGTTCACGGAAGTTCTGGATCTTCGTCATCGTGCCCTTGCTCACCTCCATGGGGAACAGCACGGGCTCCTTGATCACCTGCCACAGACTGACGCCGTAGGTCTGGGCTGCCTGTACGATCTTGCCCACCGTCGTGTCGCCGATGCCTCGCGCAGGATAGTTGATGATACGCTTGAAGGCCTCCTCGTCGTTCGGATTGGCTATCAGACGGAAATAGGCAATCACGTCCTTGATCTCCTTACGCTGATAGAAGCTCAGTCCGCCATAGATACGGTACGGGATATTGTCCTTGAGCATCTGCTCCTCAAACGAACGGCTCTGCGAGTTGGTGCGATAGAGGATGGCAAAGTCGCTCCAGTTGGCGTGATCCTGCCTGCGCAGCCGTTTGATGTCCTGACACACGATGATAGCCTCCTCCTTGTCGCTGTAGGCCGGCTTCAGCTGCAGCTTCTCACCGTGCTCATTCTCCGAGAACACATTCTTCGGTATCTGCCGCTCATTCCGCCTGATCAGCGAATTGGCCGCCTGTACGATCAGCTGCGTCGAGCGGTAGTTCTGCTCCAGCTTGAAGAGCTTCGCATTCCGATACAGGTTCTGGAAGTTCAGGATATTGTCGATATTCGCCCCTCTGAACGAATAGATACTCTGCGCGTCATCACCCACCACACACACCATCTGGCGCTCCTTGGTCAGCTGATACACAATCGCCTGCTGCGCATAGTTCGTGTCCTGATACTCGTCGACCAGCACGAACTGGAACTTATAGACATATTTCTGACGCACCTCCTCGTGATTTTTGAAGAGTATCCACGTCTGAACCAGCAGATCGTCAAAGTCCATCGCATTGGCCTGTCTGCACCGTTCCGCGTACCTTATATATATATTGGTCACCTCATGGCGATTCATCCTGTTGTCGTCCTTGGCCCAGGCACTCTCGGCATAGGCCTGGGGCAGCATCAGGTGGTTCTTGGCCATCGAGATACGGTCGGCCACCGAGGCAGGCTTATACACCTTGTCGTCCAGCTGCATCTCCTTGATGATGGTCCTCACCAGCGAACGTGCATCCGTCTGGTCGTAGATGGTGAAGTTCGAGTTGAAGCCGATGTGTTCAGCCTCTGCCCTCAGGATACGGGCGAAGACACTGTGGAACGTTCCCATCTGCAGTTGTCTTGCACTCACTTCATCCACAAGTCTGCCTATACGCTCCTTCATCTCCCGTGCCGCCTTGTTGGTAAAGGTCAGCGCCAGGATCTGAGAGGGGTTCATCCCCTGCTCCATCAGCCAGGCTATCTTGTAGGTCAGCACGCGCGTCTTACCCGATCCTGCTCCAGCAATCACCAGACTCGCCCCGTCGCAGTACTCCACCGCCCTGCGCTGACTCTCGTTCAAATGCTCTAAAATCTCAGTCTTCATCGTCATCTTTCGAATATGCATCTGCAAAGGTACAAATAATTTTTGTAAAACGCTTTGTTGTTTCAGAAAGATTCACTAACTTTGCCCCGAAATTATTCATTACAAACCAAAAACCGAGTTACAAGATGAAAAAAATCATGATGATGATCGCCATGCTGGCACTTCCGTTCGCTATGCAGGCACAGACAAAGTTCCACGACGTAGAGGCCAACGAGGCCAAAGGTCCGGTAAAGACAATGACGATGGACATGATGGGCATGTCTCGCACCATCGAGTTCACTGAGGATGGCAAGATGAAGTCAACAGAAATCACCGATGCCGTGTATGATG
>JAEETB010000006.1 GCA_016286575.1 Prevotella sp. | reverse complement strand
CATAGACGGAGTTGTGCTCTGACATGTGCTTACAGAGTTCCTGGTAGGTCATGGTCTTGGTAGTGGCGACGCGGCCGTACCATTTGCCGTAGGACTTGGAGTCCTTGATCTTGTTTTGGGAGACTTTAATAAAAACGGGCATAGTTTAATTAGTGAATAGTGATTAGTGAAGAGTGAATAGTTCGGGCTGCGCGCAAGCCGTAGTGATTACTCTATCAGAGTGTTTCTCTGACAATGCAAAGTTACAACATGTTGAGAAGGCATTGACCTTCTTTGACCAACTTAGTCATTATTTCTTCGAAAAAGATGTGCTGCATTTGAGCATGAGTTTGTAATACTCGGCATCTTGAAGGTGTCTGATGAACTGTTGGTAGATAGGTGACTTATTGATGAATTCCTGGTCCTGGAGTTCCAAGGGAAGATCGATACAATAGTCCTCACAAATATAATGAACTGCCTGTGGTGGCAACTTTTGAGCCTTAGGTGTTATACCCATTTTAGACAGAATAGGCTGTCGAGTACGCAGATAGCGTTTGAAAGTTGAATAAGATACACCAGCGAATTTCGCTAGTTCGCTCTTACTGATGAATCGATTCTTATCGTAGAAGTTTACCATGTTTTTTTAGACAGAAGAACAGAAGAACAAAAGATATGTCCTTTAACTCCACGAGCCATTGGCTCGTTAACTCCCATTGACTTCTAGCAAGCGGAGCTTGCGAAAAGTGGCATAATTCATAGGGAATTGTGGCACTAAACGGGGGGAATTATGGCACTATTTGAAGAGATAATCGACGAGGTCGATTTTGCGGGATTTTTGAGAGGGGGTGGCGTGGAGCTCCAGGAGGGGTGAGACGCGGATGGATGGGGAGGTATCCCAGAAGAGCGAACGCATGACTTCCTCGGCGGCTTGATACCAACGGCAATAGGCGGTTCCATCTGGATCGGTATCGGGAAACAGAATGACTCTGCGCCCTCGAAGGGGGCGGAACTTGTCTACCTGGACTTCGCCCAGTCCGCCTGCTGCCAACCAGATATACTGAGGGTAAAGCTCTGAGAGAATGACAGCCGTCTTCTCGGCTTCAACAATCGCCACATCTCCCTCACGCTCACCGATCAGGTGGAGACCGAAGAAACAATGCGTCGTCTCGTGTGGGGCATCAGGGAAGGGATCCCGACGTTTCAAGAACGTGGAAATCCAGGTAGGACGATGCTCCTTGGACTTGTCCCGATGACAGTCAGGCCTGTAATACATGACCTTCCCGTCGCGAACGCGACCTTCCTGGTCGATCTGCCAGAAGATGACACCTCCCTGGCGAGAGGCGCCCAACCGATAACGGCAGGCTGCGTTGACCATCTGCTCATGGGTCAGATAGCTCATACGGACCACTGCCTTGCAGAACTGACTGTCTATGGACAGACAGCGCATCCATAGGATTTCAGTAGGATGATGTTTCATAGATACGTCTTACGTTTGGCTTCATGCCTCATGCATCGCCATAACCCCTCTTACTATAGCCCCATCCCTCTATATAGAGGGGATGGGCTATATAAGGAGGGGGTCAGGCTGGGATGAGGATGACGGCGACCCGGCCGTTCTTGGTGAGTGTGGTCTGGACCACCCGCTGATCGACGGCCAGCTGGAACACTTTATCGTAATATTTCGGCTGCTCGATGTGGCTGAGCGCCATCACCTCGTTCTGCAGGGCCTCGCATCCCATCATCGCACGGTCGGCCATAGCGTCCTTGAAGAGCCGGTAGAGGTTCCACTCCCAGGGCTTCCGGGGATTATCAGGATTCCGGATGATATAGTCCTGGTTGAAGGAGTCGATCTTCTCCGTCCTGACCTGATAAGCCTCAGGCTTGGTGCTCATAAACTTTCCGTCTCTGCCACGCTGCTTCACATCAGGCTTAGCCGTGATCTCAGGCAGTCCGTCTTCGTTGATCCTGTAATACATTTTCTCGGGAATCCGGTACTTACGGGTCAATGACTGTTGGACACACAGATACTCCGAGTCCTCAGTCTGCTCGCAGTAGTAGGCATCGAAGGTTTTGTGTAGGATCTCTGTTCCCAGCCAGCCTCGCAGGTTGCGCTTCTCGCCCGAGCGGTTCAGGTGGATGACGACGGTGATGTTGCAGTTATGTGCCGTGGAGAGCTGCATCAGCTGGTCAATGAGTTTCTGGGATTCCTCGGCATCATTGATGCTGGACAGCAGGTCGCTGATGTTGTCGATGATGACCAGGTCGGGTTGATAGGCCTTAATCCCCGTGATGATGTAGTCCATGCGCTCCTGATAGGTACAGGCCCGGACATTGAAGGCAAAGAGCCCTTCGTCTGCTTGAGAATGGGTAAGCCTAAACACACGGTCTGTGAGGATGGATTTGGTGGACTGTCGGCTTTGTTCGGTGTCATACCACAGCACCTTAAGCGGTTGTTCGCGGATCCGTTCCAGTTCGAGAGTCTGGCCTCCGGCATCGGCGCAGCAGGCCATGAGCATGGAGGTGAAGAAGGTCTTACCGCATTTCTCCACACCAGTAACGGTCGAGAGATCCCGACGCGGGAAGCAGGGTTTGCCGAAGAACCGTAGGAGGAAATCCTCCTCAGGAACCTCTGTCTCACTGGTAATCCGGAGACGGTCGAGGTTCAGCAGCAGGTCAGTCACAGGAGTAGCTTCACCAGCCTGGGTGAGCTCCTCATTTAGAAGTACTTGTTGTTCGTTCATTTCAATAAATGGATTAGTCGCTGTAAAGATCGTCAATTTGCCATGAATGGCAGTACTGCCTAAAGGTGGTACAAGTGTTAAAGAAATCAAGCCTTAGGGCTATAATTTAATAATAATTAAAAGATGAAACAGAAAGTTCAGACGTTGCAGGATTTCGGTGAAGTACTGCACGAGGTGCGTAGCAAGATGGGCTATGGCACCGATCTCCTGGCCTTCGACCTGAAGGCCAGCAAGAGCCTATACGGCAAAGTCTGAACAGGCAAGTCACACAACATTGAGCACTACATCCGAGTGTTCCGTAAGCTCTACGAAGAGTCAAACACCGACGCCCAGCGCCGCCAGCTCGACCAAGCCCTCTACGATCTGTTCCACCCTCCATAGCACCGCCCCAGGACATAAGAAAATCAGAAGAAAAAAGGAATGGAAATGGGAAACGATTTCCCAGCTAATGTGAACTTCCGCATAACAGCCTGATACACAATATAAAACGAAACCGCCGTTTCCAGAGTTATCAGACATTCATCAGACATCCGGGAAATTGAGCCTTTTCCGCTCATTTCTATGCAAAGTTAGTAAAAATCCCGGGAACATGCAAGGGCTTTAAGATTCTTTATCCCAAAAGGGTAAACAAGTGTTAATTTTGGAGAGGTCGGAGATGAGGTCTAAAGAGATGATGACGGAGGCAAGGAGGAGAAAAGACGAAAAAACACATCCGGACTTGTAAAGGTATAATCCGATATCAGTTGAAAAGCCTGCTGTTTGGCGATAAAACATAATTTTATGTTTCAATACAAAATTTAACCAACGATTCAGAGAGAAGATATGAACAGAGAGAAATTCCATAATGAGTTGGCAATGCGATTAGGATATGAGCGCATTGTTAATGATAAAAGTATTTTTATTTCTGTCGAAGACTCTGATGATCCTTGGGTGACATTAAGGGTGGAAGGTTCTGATGATTTTAGGTTTAAGGCTTCTTGTTGCACTGATGTTGATCAGAATGCATCACCTGAGATGCGCGAGGATGTTGTGGATATAATGAATGCTGTGCATCTGGCTTATGTTGATGCCAGCACATGCAGATTTTGATAATATATGTGCGGAATAGTTGGATATATAGGTAAGCGGGAGGCTTATCCGATACTGATAAATGGACTTCATAGACTCGAATATCGAGGCTATGATTCTGCCGGTGTGGCATTGCTTGATGGCGATAGCCTGAATGTATATAAGTCTAAGGGCAAGGTGAGCGACCTCGAAGAGACGGCTAAGGAGAAGGATTGTAGTGGAACATTGGGCATAGCCCATACCCGTTGGGCTACACACGGTGAGCCATCTGTGACTAATGCTCACCCCCATGAGTCTGAGAGCGGTAATCTGGCGTTGGTGCATAATGGCATTATTGAGAATTACACCATACTCAGGGAACAGCTACAAACCAAGGGTTATCACTTCCAAAGTGCGACAGACACTGAGGTGCTGGTGCAACTCATAGAGTATTACGAGAAGAAACACAACTGTGACGTGGTTAGTGCCGTACGCTATGCACTCAATAAGGTGATTGGAGCTTATGCCATTGCTTTGGTAGATAAAAGACAACCTAATACGTTGATTGTTGCTCGTAAGAGTAGCCCTTTGGTAGTGGGCATTGGCGCGAACAATGAAGAGTTCTTTATTGCATCTGATGCAACGCCAATTGCTGAATATACCAGTCATGTAGTATATATTGATGACGAGCAGATTGTAAAGGTTGAACGAGGTAAGGACATTGAGATTTCAAACCTTCAGGCAGAACAGGTTGATGTTGATGTCAAGGAGATTGATGTGGATCTGGAGATGCTCGACAAGGGAGGCTTCCCTCATTTCATGCTCAAAGAAATCTTTGACCAGCCTAAATGCCTCGAAGACTGTATGCGTGGTCGCTTGGAGGCCATGGACAAACGCCTGAAAATTGAACCCGAGAATATCCAGTATGGTATTAACCTCTCTGCTGTTAAGCAATATAAAGCTCAGTTGATGAGTGCCCATCGCTTTATCATTGTGGCTTGTGGTACTAGCTGGCATGCAGGTTTGATAGGTAAACAGCTCTTTGAGACCTTCTGCCGGATACCAGTTCAGGTGGAATACGCCAGTGAGTTCCGCTATCGTAATCCTGTTATCCATGATGACGACGTGGTGATAGCCATTTCACAGAGCGGTGAAACCGCTGATACGTTGGCTGCCATTGAACTGGCAAGAAGCAAAGGTGCGTTTGTCTTTGGCATTGTGAATGCGGTAGGCAGCAGTATTGCCCGCAATACCAATACAGGTACCTACATCCATGTAGGCCCAGAGATAGGTGTTGCTTCCACCAAGGCCTTCACTGGCCAGCTGACAGTTCTTACTATGTTGGCCTTGACCCTTGGTCATGAGAAAGGTTTGGTTTCAGACCAGGAATTCTCTCATTATACAGAGGAATTGTCAAAGATACCTTCTATGATTACGAAGGTATTAGAACAGAATGATAAGATTGAGAATATAGCCAAGACCTTCACATATGCTCATAACTTTATGTATTTGGGCAGGGGTTGGAACTTCCCCGTAGCATTGGAGGGAGCGCTTAAGCTTAAAGAGATTAGCTATATCCATGCTGAGGGTTATCCTGCTGCTGAAATGAAGCATGGTCCCATTGCATTAATTGATGCTGAGATGCCAGTTCTGTTTGTTGCGACCCATCATCAGCAATACCAGAAGATCATCTCTAATATGGAGGAAGTAAAGGCGCGAGGCGGTAGGATCATTGCCGTAGTTACACAGGGTGATGAACAAGTGAGGGAAATTGCAGACCAGATAATAGAGGTTCCGCAAACAGAGAATTTCTTAGCACCCCTGTTGAGTGTAATCCCCCTCCAGCTACTGGCTTATCATATAGCAGTCAAGAAAGGAAAGAATGTAGATATGCCAAGGAATTTGGCAAAATCGGTAACAGTAGAATAATAGATGAGCAACGTTAGAATCAAGATACAGGATGTAGCAAGCCAAGATGACTTGCAAAGGTGGGAAGACAGGATGCTTGAGAAGGCGAAATGCTGGAACCAGTTCTGTTTAGGCCTTTATGGCGAGCATGAACTGCGTGCAGTACATGTAGTAAAAGAAGATAATGAAGAACTTTCATTCCTGACCACACTTTGCGAAGATTGCATAAAGACAACAGCGGACTATGGTTTACTTGTTAATGAGAACCACCTGATTGTAGAAACACATAGAAAAGAATAATATAACCCTCCGGAGGAAACCCCCTGTTTTAGCTTTTTAGTGGCAGGTCCTTCGGTATAATAAAAACAACAATAACAAAAAAAGTATGCGATTAATTATTGAACCCGATTACGCGAGGATGTCGAAGTGGGCTGCAAACTATGTGGCCAAGTGTATTAACGAAGCAAACCCAACGGCTGACAAGCCGTTTAAGTTGGGCTGCCCTACAGGAAGTTCACCTTTGGGAATGTATCGTGAGCTGATTGAGCTGAACAAAGCCGGGAAAGTTTCCTTTGAGAATGTGATTACGTTCAATATGGACGAGTATGTGAACCTTCCTGAGGATCACCCTGAAAGCTACCACTCCTTTATGTGGAACAACTTCTTTAGCCACATTAACATCAAGAAAGAGAATGTTCACATCCTCAATGGCAATGCCAAGGATTTGAAGGCAGAGTGTGAGAATTACGAGAAAGCCATAGCAGAAGCAGGCGGTATTGACCTCTTCATGGGTGGCATTGGCCCCGATGGTCACATCGCTTTCAATGAGCCAGGCTCTAGTCTTGCAAGCCGTACCCGCCAGAAGACTCTAACCACAGATACCATCATTGCCAACTGTCGCTTCTTCGATAACAATGTGGACTTGGTTCCCAAGACTGCTCTTACTGTTGGTGTAGGCACTGTGATGGATGCGAAGCAGGTGATGATTATGGTCAATGGCCACAATAAGGCACGCGCATTGCGTCATGGAGTAGAAGAGCCTGTTAATCATATGTGGACCATTAGCTGCTTGCAGATGCATCCCCATGCTATTATCGTTTGTGATGAAGATGCTACAGATGAGTTGAAGCATGGTACTTACAAGTACTTTAAGGATATCGAGAAGGACAATCTTCTGTAGAAAGTATATGGATTCTGACTGCACAGGTGGTCGCACAGCGATGCAGTCCGATACTGCCAGTCAGAGCAATTAACAATATAATTTATACAGCAATGAAGAAAGTAATGTTAGTGTTCGGAACCCGCCCGGAGGCCATCAAGATGTGCCCGCTGGTGAAGGAGTTCCAGAAGCATCCACAGGAGTTTGAAACGATTGTTTGCGCGACGGGACAGCACCGCGAAATGCTGGACCAGGTACTGACCATCTTTGATGTGAAGCCGAACTACGACCTGAACATCATGAAGCAGGGGCAGGATCTGTATGACGTGACGGCGCGCGTGCTGACGGGTATGCGCGACGTGTTCAAGGAGTGCAAACCAGACGTTGTACTGGTACACGGCGATACAACCACTTCAACGGCTGCGGCCCTGGCTGCGTTCTATCAGCAGATTCCCGTGGGGCACGTGGAGGCCGGTCTGCGTACGCACAATATCTACAGCCCCTGGCCTGAGGAGATGAACCGCCAGATTACGGGGCGTATTGCCACGTATGACTTCGCGCCCACTCCGCTCAGCGAGAAGAACCTGCAGGAAGAGAAGGCGCACGGACAGATCTTTGTGACGGGCAATACTGTTATTGATGCGCTGCACATGGTGGTGGACAAGCTGAAGAGCGACAAGGCATTGGCTGATGAGCAAAACAATGTGTTGAAGAATGCAGGATATGATGTGACCCGTTTGAATGGTGGTAAGAAGTTGGTGCTGATTACCGGTCACCGTCGTGAGAACTTTGGTGAGGGCTTCATCAGCATGGTGACTGCCATGAAGGATCTCTCGGAGAAGTATCCTGATGTGGACTTTGTATATCCCATGCACTTGAACCCCAATGTACGCAAGCCCATTCACGAGGTGTTTGGTGAGGATTTGACCCGCCCGAACTTCTTCTTCATTGAGCCGCTGCAGTACTTAGAGTTTGTGTATCTGATGGAGAAATCGACCGTTGTCTTGACAGACTCTGGCGGTATTCAGGAAGAGGCTCCTGGCCTGGGCAAGCCGGTGCTGGTGATGCGTGACACAACGGAACGTCCTGAGGCACTGAAGAGCGGCACGGTGCATCTGGTAGGAACTAATCATGATTTGATAGTCTCTGAGGTATCGACCCTGCTGGATGATGCATCGGCCTACGAGCGCATGAGCAAGGCCGTGAACCCCTACGGCGACGGCAAGGCCTGCAGCCGCATTGTTCTAGCACTCAATGGCGAAGCCGTTGATAGATACGAAGTTTAACGGTTAACAGTTTAACAAATCAACATTTTCAAGATTTTAATTTATTAATTTTCAATAATATGATTAACGTAATTGGACTGGGCTACATTGGACTGCCCACAGCATTGATGATGGCTTCTCACGGTGTGGAGGTCATTGGTACGGACTACAACAAAGAGTTGGTGGCAACACTCAACGCTGGTAAGACTACTTTTAAGGAAGACGGTCTTGACGAACTCTTCCAGGCTGCTGTAAAGGCAGGTATCAAGTTCACCACCGAGTACCAGAAGACAGACATGTACATTGTCTCTGTTCCTACTCCTTACGACAAGTTCTCTAAGAAGGTGGATGCCTGCTATGTAGTAGCAGCCGTTAAGGAAGTAATGAAGGTGTGCCCCAAGGGTGCAACCGTAGTCGTAGAATCTACCGTCAGCCCTGGCACCATTGACAAGTTCGTGCGCCCTGTGATTGAGGAGAACGGCTTTAAGATTGGTGAGGATATCAATCTGGTTCATGCTCCTGAGCGCATTATCCCCGGCAACATGGTTTATGAACTGCTTCATAACAACCGCACCATTGGTGCTGATAGCAAGGAGATTGGCGAGAAGGTGAAGAGCTACTATGCTTCATTCTGCCAGGGTGAGATTGTGGTGACCGACATCCGTACCGCAGAAATGACCAAGGTTGTGGAGAATACCTATCGTGCTGTGAACATTGCTTTCGCTAACGAGCTTAGCCGCATCTGCCGTCACGACAATATGGACGTGTACGAGATTATCAAGATCTGTAACATGCACCCTCGTGTGAACATCTTGCAGCCCGGCCCTGGCGTAGGTGGCCACTGCATCTCTGTTGACCCTTGGTTCTTGGTGGGTGACTATCCCCAGCTAGCTAAGGTGATTGACGAGTCTATGAAGACCAACGACTACCAGCCCGTCTTTGTGCTGGAGCGTATCCATGAGATTATGGAAGAGCACGGCATTACTGATAACCGCAAGGTGGGTCTCTATGGCTTGACCTATAAGGAGAACGTGGATGACATTCGTGAGAGTCCGACACTCCAGATGCTCGACATCCAGGAGCGTCATTTGGCTCGTCCGCTGAAGACCTTTGATCCTTTCTTCACTCAGAAGGAGATTGTGAAGAACCAGATTCTCGACTTTGATCAGTTCCTCGATGAGGTAGATATGGTGGTCATTATGGTGAAACACGACCACATCAAGCAGAATTGGGACAAGCTGAAGGGTAAGGTAATCCTTGATTGCCACAACATCTGCCCATTCAAAGAATCCTACCATATATAAAAAGAAAGTAATAGCTAGTAAGGAGTTGTCACATATTGTTGAGTGTGAGTCTCTTTACTAGTTTACATTATTTGTAACAATTGTTTTTCTATTACTACTGATGCGATAATAATGAAATCAAGTTTGTCAAACGCTTTGTATATGGGCATTATGGTAGATTTGGACATTTTTTGATTTGAAATGGCCTCACTCAGAGATTTGAGCTTCCAATCTCGTTTTGCCCAAAAATACGCATGGATTTTAGCAATTTTGAATTAAATCAGAATTTATCGCATCAGTAATATTTTTCTATTATGAAAAAAAAGTTACTACTGATAGGAAGTTTTTCAAATTTTCATATGTATAATTATACCAAAAATATTATACCTTATATTGACTTTGAAGTCATTGCTATAAATACCTCAGGCGATTTTAATACCATACCTGAGAGTTTCTTGACTTCATATAAGGAGAATAATATACATTTGGTATCAGGCCCAGATCCTAGGATGTTTGAAAGGAAAATGGGAAAGATTAGATATCGATTCAAATTATTTCAAATTATAAAACAGATTGGAAAAGTTGATATTCTACATATCCATTACGTATCAAACGCATTAGGCCTTTCTCTTCTTTTTTTCTTATCGCGATTTCATAAAATCATCTTAACGTACTGGGGATCAGATTTGTATAGAACTGGACTGTTTTACAAGATTCAAACACTTCCTTTGCTTATCAGTGCTTCAAACATAACCTTAGTAACTGAAGATATGAAGGAGTATTATAAGAAATTACCCTATCCTTTTTGTAAAATATCATTAAAAAGCATAGTTCTTGACTATGGCGACATGCTATATTATACCATAGATAAATACAGACAAGATAGTATTAAGTTACTTAGGAAAGAATTTGGCTTTAATCCGAATAAAATAGTAGTAACAATTGGATATAATGGCAGAAAGCAAATGCAGCAAAAAGAAGTTGTACACGCTCTACTTAATTTGCCTAATGTCATTCGAGACAAAATTCAACTTATTTTCCCGATTTTATTTATATGTCAAGAAGATAAAATAGAACTTAAGACCCAATTAGATAATTTAGATATTGAGTATTACTTAATAGAATCTTTTCTTGATGAAAATAGGATTTCTAAATTTCGATTATTGACAGATATTTTTATCCATTCTCAAACAACTGACGCTTTATCAAACACGATGCTGGAAGCTCTGTATGCAGGTTCTATTGTTATAAATGGCAATTGGTTAGAGTACAGCGCACTAAATAAGAATAATGTTTATTATTTTAGTTTTTCAAATTTTTCTGAATTAGAGGCATTACTAGCAAATGTTGTAAATGATATTGATCATCAAAAGTTGTTGTGTAAAAATAATAAATCAATAATTGAATCAATTTCTTCGTGGTCTTCATTGAGAAACAAGTGGATTGATTTATACAAGTAGTTTATTTGTTTTTTATAAATTTAGGTATATATGTCATTTCTTGATTTTATGTTTATAACTAATGATCCCAAAGTGGCATCAGTAGCACAAGAAAACGGAGTAAGAAGAGTTTGGGTTGATCTTGAAACTTTAGGAAAAGAGGAACGTCAAAAAGGGATGAACACGGTCAAATCGAAACACGCCCTTACTGATATCTCTGTATTAAGACCAGTTCTTGACAAGTCCGAGCTGCTTGTGAGAGTAAATCCAATTAATCCAAAGTCAGAAACTGAGATAAACGAGGCGATAGACAGAGGGGCAGATATGTTGATGCTCCCAATGTTTAAGACTATTGATGAAGTAAAGGTGTTTCTTGGGATAATAAATGGAAGAGTTAAAACGACTCTATTATTTGAGACGAAAGAGGCTGGAACTATAGCAGATGAGATTTTGTCTATGGGTGGTTTTGATGAAGCCCATATAGGATTGAATGATATGCATCTTTCTTATGGGTTGACTTTTATGTTTGAATTATTGTCAAATGGATTTGTAGAAAGTTTATGCAATAAGTTTAAGGCACATAGTATACCATATGGATTTGGAGGTATTGCAAAAATAGGAGAAGGCCTGCTCCCTGCAGAGAGAATTATAGCTGAACACTATCGTTTGGGGTCAACCAGGGCAATTCTTTCTCGTAGTTTCTGCGATAATCAATATGTCGACTACGATAAGTGGAAATATGAATTTCAATTGGGAGTGAATCAGATTAGGCTCTATGAAAGTCTACTCCCGCTGCTCCCGAAATCATATTTTGATGAAAATATTGTAGAAGTAAAGAAGGGCGTGGATAAGGTGGTGTCAATTATTAAGGCAAAACGAAATGGAAATTAATAAGAACATACTTGGTAATTTGCGTAAGGAGTATGGTGATGCTTTTTATCTGCTGGACTCCGCACAGTTTAAGAAGAACTTTCAGGAGCTGAAAGCCGCCTTTGGCGCAATATATCCCAACTTCAACATTGCTTACTCTTACAAGACCAACTATACCCCTAAGTTTTGCCGCCTTGTGAATGAAATGGGTGGTTATGCTGAGGTGGTAAGCGAGATGGAACTGGAGATTGCCCGTCGTGTGGGTTGCAAGCCTGAGCGCATTATCTGGAACGGTCCCATCAAGAACCCCACAATTGTTGAGGAGTTCCTGCTGGAGGGTGGCTGCATCAACATTGATAGCCGTGAAGAGTTGGCTATGATTAAAGGCATCCACGAGCGTCATGCAGATAAGAGGATTACCGTGGGTATCCGTTGCAACTATGAAGTGAATGATGGGGTGGTTTCTCGATTTGGTTTTGATATTGATAGCGAGGACTTCAAAGAGGCTGTTGAGTTCGCAACCCAAACAAAGAATGTGCATTTTATCAACTTTCAGTGCCACTTTGCCAAGCGTCAGATTGAATACTGGCCAGCCAGAGCAAAGGGTATGATTGAATTGATTGACCGTCTGGGGATCATTCCTGAACGTATTGATATTGGTGGTGGCCTGTTTGGTAAGATGGCAGACTCGCTGAAAGCCCAGTTCAGCTCTGTAATTCCTGACTATACGGCTTACGCTGAGGCGGCTGCAAGAGTGTTCGCAGACTACTTTGCAGACAAGGATGTAAAACCGGAATTAATTATTGAACCCGGTAGTGCTGTTGTTGGCGATTGCATGAAGTTCGTTGGAACGGTTAAGACTATTAAGATTGTTCGCGGAAAATGGATTGCCAGCGTGATGGGAAGCCAGAAGAATATCAGCATGAGCGGCATCAATCCACCGATGGAGGTGTTTTCTATGGGCGGAGAGCAGAAGGAGTATAAAGACCTTGATATGGTAGGATTCACCTGTATTGAGGGTGATGTGCTCTATCACAATTATACCGGCAAGCTGGCTCACGAAGATGTCATTGTGATCAGTAACTGTGGCTCTTACTCTCTGGTGATGAAACCGCCATTCATTCTGCCAAACTTCCCGATGGTGGATATCAGTGAAGGAAGGACAGAGCTGATTAAGAGAGGAGAGACCTTTGATGACTTGTTCCGCACTTTTAACTTTTGAATTTAAGAAACTAAAGATATGGCAAAAACTGATGTGGCAAACAGACTGATCTGGTTCAAAGGTCAGATTATGAATGTGAATGAGGCAATGGTGAACGTACTTTCACCTACTTCACAGTTTGGTTTGAATGTTTTTGAGGGCATTCCTTGTTATTGGAATGATGAGCAGAAGCAGCTCTATGCTTTCCGTTTGTCTGACCACTATGACCGCTTGATTCGCTCTGCAAAGTTGATTCAGCTGGATAGCAAGTTCACAAAAGAAGATTACAAGAAGGCTTTGGTGGATACCGTAAAGGCTAATGAATATGATGAGAATCTAAGTGTTCGCCAGACATTGTTTGTGGATGGATTTGGATCTTGGGGTAGTGAAGGTCCAGTTGAGATGTTTGTGGCACCCATCCCTCGTGGACGTACTGCTGCTGAATACAACAAGAAAGGCTTGAACTGCTGCATAACCTCATGGCGTAGGATTAGTGATGAGAACCTGAGCCCTCGCATTAAGTGTGGTGCTAACTATATCAACAGTCGTGTTGGCCAGCGTGAGGCTTTGCGCAATGGCTTTGATACATGCATTTTCCTAAATGAAGTAGGCAAGATAGCAGAAGGCCCTGGCAGCTGCTTCTTTATGGTGAAGGGGGATACCCTGATTACTCCTCGCTTGACTGATAGTGTTTTGGAGAGTATCACCCGTGATACGGTTATTAAACTGGCCACTGAGGAACTGGGTATGAGCTTCGTTGAGCGCACTATTGATCGAACTGAGGTTTATATGGCAGACGAGGCTTTCCTTTGCGGCTCTGCTATGGAAGTTACTCCTATCTATACCGTTGACCGCTATGCTATTGGTACTGGCGAGCAGGGTGTATGGACAAAGAAGATTCACCTGAAGTATTTGGAGTGTGTTCAGGGGAAGTTGGAAAAGTATCAGGATTGGTTAACACCAATTATATAATAGTTATTTATGAGCCTAAAGGAAAAAGCAGTTAAAGGTGTCAAATGGACAACAGTATCAACTGTTATTCTAACGATTGTTCAAGTGTTAAAATTAGCATTGTTAACAAGACTACTTGAAAAATCTGACTTCGGCCTTATTGCCATTGCTTCAATGGTGATAGCATTTACTGATATATTCTCAGAAATTGGGCTGACAGTAGCAATCATACACAAACAAAATATTACAGAAAAACAATATTCATCTGTATATTGGATGAATATTATGCTTAGTATTGGAGTGTTCTGTATTTTATGGGCTTTATCCCCTTTAATTTCTTCTTTCTATGATGAACCTCTATTGAAAATCATAATACCGTTGTTAGGAATACAAATTTTATTCCATGGTATTGGAAAAATGTTTCAGACAATAAAGACAAAGAACCTTGAATATAGCTATATTTCCAAGGTAAACATCATAACAGTACTTCTGGGATTTTTCATAACGGTATTCCTCGCAATTTGTGGATGGGGTATATATAGTTTAGTTATAGGCCAATTAGTTCAAATAGGATTAGCACAAGGGGTATATGCAATTGAGGGACTAAAGATTCACAAAATATTGTTTCATTTTAACTATCAAGAAATCTCAGATTTCTTAAAAATAGGTTTTTTTCGATTTGGTTCTCAGATCCTTGATTTTATATCTTCCAAAATTGATATTTTCCTAATTGGAAAATTTTTTGGGATGGATGATTTGGGAATATATAACCTTGGAAAAGATTTAATGATGAGGCCTTATATGATGATAAATATGCTTGTCAATAGCGTAGCTTCTTCTGCTTTTGCTCAAATACAGACTAATATTGTTTCAATTAAAACAAATTTTCTAAAATTGCTAAGTATTATTAGTGCTTTGTCAATACCATTTTACATGGGGATTTTTATTTTCGCAGATGATATAGTCGGTCTTTTATATAGCGAGTCGTTCTCAGAGGTCGCAGTTATTATAAGAATTTTTACATTTGTAGGAATTGAATGCGCAATAAGTAGTCAAGGATCTATTCTTCAGGTTTCAATGGGACGCACTGATGTTGGATTTAAATGGACTATTATTAGAATTATTATGTCGACAGGCGTTATTTTAGCCGCAAGTGGCTTTGATATATATGTAGTTGCATACGGCCAACTCCTTGTTTCTGTAGCTTCGTTGTTCGTTTTTTGGGCAATTACAGTAAAACCTATTGTGAGCATTTCGTTGATGGATTATGTTAATGCTTTTTTGAAATCTCTTATAATCACTATATTTGTTTCTTTGCCATTCATTTTAACTATGCAGGCTTTTCTATTGCCTCTTTATTTAAAATCAATCATTTTTGTTGTTTATTTTCTGTCAATTATGATTGTTTATTATTTATTTCAGAAGCCACTTGTCGAAAAATTTTATCTGCTTTTAAAAAATGGTAACAAATAAAACAAATATAGTTAATAGTGGTCTTTTAGCAAGCTTTATTTATGCTACTTTTTGTTTTTTTGAAATGTCCACTATTCGAACAAATGTATATTTAGCTCACCTTTTTTTTATAGTATGGATAACAATAGAGTTATTTAGTAATTCGAAAGGTACAATATTTGTATTAAAGAAAAATAGATATGTCTTATTTTTGATTTTCTTAATATATTATTTTTTTACTTCAGCTATAGCGACAGGGCTTATTAGTTCTTTTAATAGATTTGTAGTAATGTTAGAACTCTTTTCACCCATTTATATTTGTGACAAATATTCAAGATATCCATCCTATATTAGGAACAGCTTTCTATTCTCTTTTTTACTAGTCTCAATGTTCAACTTGCCAATTCTAATAAATGCAATGAACACATATGGAATGGGGCTTAGACTTATTGATGATAGCCAAGAGGGGTATTTAAAAAATGCTTTTCAATGGGCTTATTCATGGATGCTTATATCCATAGGATTATCCTATCTTCTATTTAACTCAACTCTTAGATCTACAATAAAATTGAACTATTTACACAAACTGTTATTGTCCCTGTTTTTTTTTATAGGGGTATTTGTGGTTATAAGATCTTTGTATATGACTGCAATTGTATTTCTATTGATAGGTATAATTGTCTCTTTTTATTATGGAAAAAAAAGATGGTTATTTAAATTTTTTGCTATTTTTGTAGTTATGATGTTTGTTTTTATTTCTTATTTTTTCATGATAGATATTGACATCCCCTTTCTAAATGATGACCATAATATGGTATTTAGCAGAATGACAGAAATAAGTCATATTTTGCAAGGAGATGTCGATAGTGCAGGAGATTTCACTTCCAGAAATGATTTATCTTCAAACTCACTTGAAACATTTCTAAGTAGTCCTGTGATTGGTGTCAATCATGAAATATCAGATTTTGCATTTTATAAGGGTACTAAGATAGGAGGTCATTCAGAGTGGATAGATAATCTAGCAAAATATGGACTGTTTTCTATTCTGATTATAGTTTTTCTCTTTCAATCTATTAAATATAGTAAATATAGTTTGAAGCCAGTATTCCTTATTTATTTTTTTATTGGTTTTTTTAATCCGACTTTACAATTTGTTCAAATATATGTCACGTTTCTCTTTTTACCATTTTTAGGAAGAAAATGTGCGGAAATAGGAAGATGTCCTATTTAAATGTCTTTCATAAATTGTTTGTATGTTTAATTGATATTTTTTTTACTTATGGAAATAATTGTGATGGGGTCAAGGCTTGTCAATCATAATAAAGCCTTATTTTCTTGTTTTTCAGGAAGGGTACATCAGATATATATATGTTTGATTATGTTTTTTCTATTATTTTTGAGATTTTTATTGTTGAACTTAAATAACTGATAAATTATGAGTAAAATTACTTGCTTGCTAATAGGCAATATAAAATATGATGGTAGGGTAAAAAAAGAAATTCAAAGTTTATCCAATGGCGGCCATGACGTTTCGTTGATTTTGTCGAATCTTGATGATAATGATAATAACGACTATCATTGTAAGTTGATATACCTTCCTAGAAATAATGGGGGCACTTTCCTTAAGAAATTGTTTCGAAACTCCACATATATATTAAGGGTTAATAAAGCAATAAAAGAAGTTGATCCAGACTATATTCATTGCAATGACTTAAACACATTGGTGCTTACTTTTTTGTTACCTAATAAATATAGAATTGTTTACGATTCACATGAAATATATCCTGAAACACGAAATAGTCTTATTTCAAAAGTTTTTTTTACCTTAGCAGAACGTCTTCTCATATACAAGACGCATAAAGTAATTGTTCCTCAGATAGACCGACTAAATTATATATATTTTAAATATAATCTACCGATTTCACATTATGTATTATTGGAAAACTTTCCTTTAAAAAGCGTAACTCCTGCCTCTAATTTTTGGAAAAGGAAGTATGGAATTGAAACTACTAATAAATATGTAATATCTTATATAGGAGCATTAACGAAAGAAAGAGAAATTGATATTATTATTAAATCAATGTCGCAAGTATCTGAAGATGTTCTACTTTTCATTGTTGGTAAGATTGATAGTTCATACGGAGAAAAATTGATTAATATTATACATACCCTTCATTTGGAAACAAATGTGTTTCTTTTTGACAGGATTACAAATGATGAAGTTCTTGAAGCAGAAAGGTCATCAAACGCAGGTATCTGTATTTATAATGCTAAAAATTTGAATTCTTATTTTTGTGCATCTAACAAAATCTATGAGTATCTTAATTATAATGCTAAAGTTATTACTACTAATATTGCAGGTGTCGCTAGAGTTATTCAGAATGGAATAAATGGCTATCTTTTGGAAGAAGTATCTCAAGATAGTTTGGCAGCAGCTATTAATTCTATAAAAAGTAATAATAATGAAAGCAAATCCAATTATTATTGGGAGAATCAGGAATCAAAATTATTGGATATTTACTCTTTGTGAAAATTGCACAGATATATTTAGTTATATTGAATTCTAACAATCAAGAACAATGTGATAGCTAGAATTAATCTAAAAAAACTCCAATTAGAACGTAAGCGATTATTGTCATTCAACTGGGCTGTAATTATTTCGAAATTATTGTAGTATTATGAGAACCGTAGAATTATGGGGTAGCTATCCCCCTCCTATTGGAGGAGTGACTATATATTTAAAACGGCTTTTAGAGCATTTATATGAATCTATTGAAGTTCAGTTAATAGATTTTAGTGGCGTTCCTAAGCCTAGCAAAGTACCAAATGTGAGAGCATGCTATTTTCTACCAATAGAAGTTCTTCGTCTTTTGTTTGGAAGACCCAAAATTATACACCTCAATTCTTTCTCTTTTATGATGTCGCTATGTTTTTTGTTATTTGGATGGCGACATAAATATGGAATTACCATTCATAATCAAAGGGGAATATTGATAAAGTCACGGTTAAAAAGAACTGTTTATTCTTGTTTTTTAAATAGATGTGATTTTATAATTATGAATGATAATAACTACAAAAAGAAGTTTGTTAGTTTTTTTAAAGTTAAGGAAGAAAAGATTTTTGTACTACCGGCGTTTATTGCACCAACAGACAAAGAAAGACGCGGCATCCCTGTTGAAGTGTCAAAATTTAGAGAAAAACATAATTTTTTGATATCTGCAAATGCATCTAAACTAAAAATAGAAAATGGTATTGATACTTATGGTCTTGACATGTTAATTGAATTGATTAAGATGCTGAGGTATGATGGCATAAATGCAGGTCTATTATTTTGCTTACCAATTATTGGAGATAAGTTGTATTATTCAAAGATTGAAAGATATATTTTTGATTATGGCTTAAATGATAGTGTTTTACTATATAAACATAATATTGCCAATGCTTTTGAATTTTGGGAGATATCGGATTTGTTCATAAGACCAACAGCTACTGATATGGAAGGAATATCTGTAAAAGAAGCATTATATGTCGGAACACATGTTGTGGCAAGTGATGTATGTAAACGTCCTGATGAATGCATTGTTTTTGCAAATAGAGATCAAAAGGATTTGTATGAGAAAGTAATCAGTTTATATAATTCAAAAAAGTATAAAACAAATATTTGTTATAAAAATATGATTGATACTCCTAAAGAAATCCTAAATATTTATAAAAAATTATGATTAAGAAGTTGATATGAATATGATTAAATTCTATCCAAAGTTGTGAACCCCCAAAACTGGGTAGCAGTCCGAGAATTTACGTGATGTAATAGTAAACGTGAGATACAATTACATTTGCATGTATTTGGTAAACTGTCAATTTTGACGTCTTGTGCATGAAATGGGAAAATGATACCTTTGCGCTGATTTTATGAATGCGACAAATGGTATACAGTTGTAAGCGGTCATTTTAGACCGTATTGCGTACCTTATATATATTGATTATCTTTGCGGTGTTTATCCAAAACACAACAAAGAATGATCAACAAGAAGAAAGAAGGAGGTTTCTACGCCTCAAAAGTGAGACTGTTTCTCAATGAGTATGATGGGATACCACTGGAGGAGTTCTGCAAGGCAGAGAAGGTCAGTTACAACAAGATGCTTAACTGCCTTGGTCGGACAAACTGCCAGTACCATCCAGTTGGCAAACCAAAGAGTGATAAACCAGGAAAGACCTTCAAGCCAGATAAACTCCAGCTTCCGGATTTGGAACTGAAGGAACTGGTGATAGACATGCCAGAAGGACAGGAGCCAAACAAAGAGGATCTCTCGAGAGTTTCCCTGATCAAACCAGAGGCAACCAAGGTCAGTCACCTCATTGAGAATATAAGCATAAGTATAAATAGCCGCATAGGCGTAAACATCGGCAAATGTGATGTCACCACGCTCTCTGCCTTAATCAGGGAAATGGAGGTGAGCCGATGATCAGCCTATCAGGTAAATTCAGATATTTTCTCTGTACAGACAATGTCACACTGCGCTTCCGTCATCGTGGACTTAGGGAATACATCAAGGGCAAACTCCATCGCGACCCCTGTAATGGCGATGTCTACATCTTCCTGTCACGTGACCTCAGCAGACTCAGAGTCTATTACTTCCACCATAATGGAGAAATCCTCACGGAAAAGATCCTACATGCACACCGGTTCACTCATCCCGTCTTTTTGGATGAGGGCAAGCATGTGTACCACATCTCGTGGTCTAGTTTCGTTTACCTGCTCGAGGGTATCATCAGGAAGGAAAAAGACGAGTATTTTGATGAGTATGAAGACGAGGAAATCGATGGTGAAGAGTTGCAAGAATCAGTGTGATTTTGTTAGTATTATTTAACTTAACAGCCTGATAATTAAGCAGTTAAATACTTGCGTATATGGAGAAAAATGAGTACCTTTGTAACGTGAATAAGGCAGAGGAACAGCAGTTTGCGATTCTCTCATCCAGGGTAAGTAGCGCTGAAAGAGAGAAGCATGAAGCCCAGAAGAAAGCAAGACTTCTGGAGCAGTAGAACTCTGCCCTTGAGTCTGAAAAGGCAGACATGCAGAGGCAACTCAATGAGAAAATAGGAGAGGTTGCTGAAACAGTCAAGCAGATGGCTCAATTCATGATGGGCAAAGGACCTGTTACACTATCAGACTCCTTAAGAGATGCAATAGTAGCAGGAGTAAAGGAAGAGTTTGAGGCAAAGCTTCGTGAAGAGCGTGAGGCTCATTCCAAAGAGATGCAGTCTTTGAAGGATCAGTTTGCCCTGATGCTTGCAGCCAAGGATAATGAGATAGCGGCCTTAAAGGCTAAGAATGGAGAAGATCAAGGTGATGCCCACGGTACTATAGGCTCTAGCCAGTCAATTCCAGAAGGCATGTCTCCAGAGGATCGCATCAAGCAGTTGGAGCAGCAAAAGAAAAAATGTGCCATAGATGCCTATGGACAGGGTACTGAGTCTGTGAAATACAATCACGGCTGTCAGGAACCTGTTAAGGCAGACGATCTGGATCTTGAAGGTGTGGACGTCCCCGATGAGCGCTGTGCTGAGATCGCTAAGCAAGTAATGGAGGCTGCCAGACAGCGCAAGGATATGAAAGGCGTAGAAAAGCCCCGTAATCCCCAGCCTTTAGAGGAAGCAGCGTTAAAGGACAAGGACAGTCAGATTATCCTTACTCCAGAAGGTGTTCCTGATGACGCAGAAGAGCTCGCCCCAGACATTACAACCCGTTACTTTTGGGTTGAAGGTCATTTCAGGAGCAAGGTGATTATCAGAAGGAACTTCAAGGATCCACGAGGGAAATTCTATTATATCAATCTTCCTGCGGAATACAAGAATCCGATGGGACGTACTGAGGCAACAGAGTCAGTCATAGCTTTGGTTTACATGTTGCATGGTGAACAAAGGATGACGGATTCGGAAATAGTCACATTCCTAAAGAGTAAGGGTCTCAACTTCAGCGAGGGTGCTGTCAAGAACTGGATAATGAAGGCGGCAGACATACTTGCCCCTCTTGATGAACCAACCCAAGAAGAGATACTGGCAACGGGTAATGACCATGTTGACGAGTCGGGTATAGAGGTATGTGATCAGCGTCTGCCGAATAAAGGTGAGAAGGAAGAAGACGTAGAGAAGGACAAGCACTACTTTGACAGGTGGATGTTCTGCCATCATGCTGACAGCATAAAGCTTACTCAGTTTGTTTTCTTTGAGCGTGGCCGCAGGACTAGGAAGGCTGTGGAGGCCTACCTCTCGAAAGCTAAGAAGCGTCTTTTTGTCAATAGTGACGGATGTCCTATTTACAAATGCTACGATGTCACTGTTAAAGATCTTGAGAAATGCTCAGAGATTACCGACATCATCATAAGGGTGTCTTGTCTGGTGCATATGCGCAGACCATTCTTTAAGCTGAAGGACTGCTCACAGGATGCTATTGATATAGTACATTTTGCAGATGAGATCTTCCATCTGGACAAACAAATAAAATCCGATGCCAAAGGTGATTTGAAGAAGATCGCGCAGGAGCGAGTCCTGCAGATAGGTCCGATACTGCAAAGCATCAAAGACAAGCTCGATATACTTGAAAAAGAGCTTGACCAGACGAAGGAACCTGAGCTGGTCAAGGCTGTGAAGTATGCCAAGAAGGAATATCCCTGTCTGCTGCACTGCTTGAAGAATGGTGCACTTGACTTTTCAAATAATAGCGTCGAGAGGGAAATACGTAGGTTGGCGAAGTACCGTAATAATAGTTTCTTCGTCGGTAGTCCCAAAGGCGGTGCCCGTCTTGCCAGGACACTGACAATCTTTGCAAACTGCAAGGCTTACAACATCGACCCATACAAGTATCTATGTGATGTGTTCCGTCGCATCAAGAATACAGCCAAGGATCAGTTGGTCAACTTGGTTGCCCATAAGTGGCAACCACAAATGGCACCTGCCGTCTATTAAATCCGAATCTAAATTTTAAAGATTACTAAAAATATGGTTTTTATAGGCCTTAACGGGTCTAAAATGACCGATTACATACAGTTCAAAAGATTCCGAGAGCCTCTGGTTTCTGTACCAGGCTGAGGGGCCATCGAAGAACAACTCGATAGAGGAGTTCTTGGATAAACCAAGCGGCTGAGCCGAGCGTAAACTGTCAATTTTGACGTCTTGTGTATGAAAGAGGATTTTGATACCTTTTGCGCTCGTTCAAAGAATGAGAGCTATGGTATACAGCAGTAAAGATTTTGAGAGCCTTTGGTTTTTGTACCAGGCTGAGGGCCTCCCGAAGAATATCTCGATAGAGGAATTGACTTTCCCTACGGCCGTCGAGCCACAAGATCACGGAGTATTTGTGAACTATACGAATCAGAGTATAGTCCTAGTACAATAATCATTTGAAAATGGGTGTTAAGAGGGCGGAAGATCCATACGCTTCTATGGAAAAAGACCAGCTGATATCAATGATACACTTCCTTGTTAAGCGCGAGGATGAACGGGCCCAGGAGAACCAGGAACTGAAGGATATGGTGAAGGAGCTAAGGGATACCCACAAACAGGATGTGAAGACCCAGACAAACCTGCTGAAGTCTATCGATAAACTGACCAACCAGGTGGCTGACCTCACCACTCAGAACAAGACTCTTCAGCAGAAGGTAAACGACCTGCTCTCACAGATATCTGTAGGTAACAAAGAAAGATGATGGAACTTGCTCATCGCCCTATGACAGTAGAGCGCAAAAACTCGCTGACTTTTGGCAGCCATGCAGGTGCTAAAGTGTCGGTTATCTACCATACGTTTATCGAGACTTGTAAGATGTGTGGCGTATCCACATTGGAATATTTTAAGGAATTCTTCAAGGCTATCATGCAGGGAAGAACCGACTACGAGAATTTGTTACCGATGACCATCGGTATTAAAAAATAATAAATTTAATTTTGATATAGACGCTTCAGGTGGCCAAAGCTACCCCCAAAGGTCGTTTTTAAGCCTGGACGTCATAATTGACAATTTTAAAAAAATGGCATCGAAGACTTATTTTAGCGAAATAGACGTCATAAAGGGTATAGCAATACTTACTGTTGTATTGGAACACTCTTTTGCTGTTAAGTATGTTGATCTGACAGGAGTTCAATGGTGCTACCATACCGTTGAGATTATCAAAACATTCAACATGCAATTATTCTTTATGGTGTCAGGATTCCTATTTGCTAATTCAAAGACCGACGATTTGAAAAGAGCATATATAGGCAAAGTGGATCGTATTTTAATACCAATGGTTTTCTTAACCGTAATAAATTTGGTTTTGGTCAATGCATTGCCATCGGTCATAAATATTGAAGAAGAGACCAGTGTGTTCCAGCAGATAGTCAATGCAGTTTTGTATGGTGAAAGTTTTTGGTTTTTATACACCCTATTTGTGTTGTTTTGCTTACTGATTCCTGTTAAGAAGTATTTGACTCCCAAAATTGTAGTTGCAATATGCCTGATTCTGGTTTTATTAAAAGAGCTGGTTGATGTTAAAATAAGTTTTCTGCAGTTGAATCATGTGTTATATATGGGCGCGTTTTTCTTGTTAGGTTATCTTTCGTATGGCTATTATGAGAAAGTTCGCGTATGGGTGTCGAAACTATACATAGTGATACCCTTGTTGTTGATTTATGCATTCCTCTATCCACTGAACAATATTGCATGTATTCATAACTGGATATTGCCGCTATCGTTAGATATTGCCGTAGTGGGGGGGCAATTTTACTTGTTAATTGGAGCCCAAATCAAAGAGTATTAACATATCTTGGAAAAAATTCTCTCCAATTCTACATGTTTAACGGATATGCACTCGTACCAGCACGAATATTGTGTGCTCAGGTTTTGAAGTTGAGGGAGCCTTTTTTGCTTGTAAGTGCTGTTTTTATTATAAGTTTACTAATTCTTTATATTCTTACAGAAATAACAAGAAGAATTCCAGTTTTGAGTTATCTGTGTGGATTTGGTAGAACTAAAAAATGAATAGATTGTTCAAATATATTAATATACTCCGTAGCAAAAGTTTTCGCTACATTATGTTCCGCTCAAAATATGAATTTGAGCGAAAATCAGGCTTGCTCGCCAGGAAATATCCTACAACCTTAAAGCCTGTTAGCATACCGGCACTAGAAGAGTGGCGGGAGAATGGCTGCGGTTGGTTCTTTGATGACAGGGATTCTCTTAATGTCGTAAAGAATAAAAAACCAGAACTCAGGGAGAAGATGGAGCATTTGCTGAAAGGTGATGCGTTATTCTTCAGCAAGACATGGAAGCCATTGGGCTTGGAGTTTGATTGGGTGACAAACCCTGAAACAGGATATCATTACGATGCAAATCAACATTGGACGAAGATCAATGACTTTTCAAAGGATGCTGGAGATATAAAGTTTGTTTGGGAAAAGTCACGCTTTTCATGGTTGTTGACAATATGCCGGTATGACTATCATTATGATGAAGACCATGCGGAATTTGCGATAGGGCAGATTCTAGACTGGATTGAAAAGAACCCTTTGAATTGTGGTCCAAATTACAAATGCAGTCAAGAAACAAGTATACGCATCCTTAACTGGTTATTTGCCCTCAATTTTTATCGCAGAAGTAAGGTTCTAACAGAGGATAGATTCATTACAATCATGACATCTATCTATTGGCAGACAGACCATGTGATGAAAAATATTAATTTCTCCCGTATTGCTGTCAGAAACAATCATGCCATCACCGAGACACTGATGCTCTATCTGATGGGGCAGATGTTTCCGATGATGCCTGAGGCTAATAAATGGAAGAAGAACGGGAAACGGTGGTTTGAGGAAGAGATAGACTACCAGATAGAGGATGACGGGACTTTTATTCAAGATTCAATGAACTACCACCGTGTGGTGATTCAACTGATGACCTATGCAATTGCACTTGCAGATAAGCATGGAGATAAGTTTAGTAATTTTGTTTACGAAAAAGCCTATAAGTCTCTGAATTTCCTATATCAATGTCAAGAACCAACAAATGGCTGTTTGCCAAATTATGGCGCAAACGATGGAGCATTGTTCTACCCGTTATCGGAAAACGACTACCGTGACTATCGTCCGCAACTTGATGCTTTGCATGGGTTGCTGACGGGTAAACCGTTATATGATGAATATCTTGAAGATGCCCAATGGATTGGCCACCAAGTTCCTTCGAACAGAAAGCAATTTAAACCGGTAGAGAAACAGTTTGGCTTAGTTGAGTTTAAGAAATCGGGTTACTACCTAATTCGCGAGAAAGACACCTTGTCGTTTATCCGTTGTGGTTTGTTTAAGACTAATGGAAGTAACGATCAATTGCATTTGGATGTATGGTATAAAGGTGATAATGTGTTGTTGGATGGAGGCTCGTATATGTATAACACGGATGAAGAAACCGTCCGTTATTTTGCAGGAACGAAATCGCACAACACCATAATGCTTGGTGACTTTGACCAAATGCAAAAGGGTATGCACTTTATTTGGTTCTATCCGCCCACTTTGTTGAGCGCTACAATGAGAGAAGTGTCTGATTCCTATGTTTTTGAAGGTACAGTAAATGCATTCAAACATATAGGTGAGGGGATAAAGGTTCATCGTGTTGTTTTGAAAAAGAAGGGTTGTGCAGAATGGAGTGTTACCGATACCATAGAAAATGCTCCAATGGGTTTGATTAAACGTCAATTATGGCACATAAACAGCAAGCACCTGAAATTAGAGAGTCAAGGTTTAGATGCTCTGCAAACCAAAGGTTGGGTGTCTGATTATTATGGAAAAAAGGAGGAGTGTGACCAGATAAAGTTTGAAACGAAAGAAAATAAGATAACAACAACGATTACAATAATACAATAATATGAAAGTACTTTATTTGCACCAGTATTTCACATTGCCTACTCAAGCGTGGGGTACACGTTCTTATGAGATGGCACAACAATTAATTGCTCGAGGGCATCAGGTGACGATGATTTGTGGTTTAGAAGGAAATGCGAAGATAGATATCCCTCAGACAAAAAACGAAAATATCTGTCGAGGAGTGGTTGATGGTATTGATGTTATACAGATTTCAGTACCTTATTCAAACAATATGAGCGTGTTTGCTCGTGCCAAAGCATTTGTGAGTTTTGCATGGCAGTGTACAAAGTACGCGATGAAGGAAGATTATGACGTGTTGTTTGCAACCTCTACGCCATTGACGGCAGGTATTCCTGGCATCGTAATGAAATTGTTCAGAAGAAAGAAGTTTATTTTCGAGGTTAGAGACCTTTGGCCAGAACTTCCCAAGGCCTTGGGTATGACAAATCCAATATGGATAGGCGGAATGAGTATTCTGGAATGGCTGAGCTATCATTTGGCAGATGGTTGCATAGGACTTTCGCCAGGCATCTGTGAGGGAATAAAACGTAGGAGTCAGAAGAACAAGCCGATTGAGATGGTGTCAAACGGTTGTGATTTGGACATCTTTAAGCCATCGTTGAAAGAATCGCTGAATTTAGAAGGGATTTCATGTGAAGATAAGGTTGCAGTCTTTACAGGAGCCCATGGCATTGCTAATGGTCTGGATGCTGTGCTTGATGCTGCTAAGGAGGTGGAAGCCATGGGGCGTAAAGATATTAAGTTCGCCTTTATAGGCAAAGGAAAGGAAAAACAGCATTTGGTAAAACGTGCAAAGGAAGAGCAATTGAGTAACTGTCTATTCTTTGATCCTATACCCAAACTTCAATTGGCTAAGGTTGTAGCATCGGCAACAGTAGGACTGATGGTGCTAAAGAATGTGCCTGCTTTCTATTATGGTACGTCACCAAATAAGTTTTTTGACTATATTGCCGCAGGACTACCCATTCTGAATAACTATCCTGGATGGCTTGCTGGAATGATAAGCGAGCATAAGATGGGCGAGGTGGTTGAACCAGACAATGCTAAAGCATTTGCAGAGGCACTTGTTAGAATGGTAGATGACCCCGCTGCATTGGCAGAATACTCTAAGAATGCAAGGGCTTTCGCTGAGATAGAATTCGCTCGTGATAAATTGGGTAATAAGTTTGTAGATTTCTTTGAGAAAATAGTAGGATAAGATTATTACTATGTCCGCTGAGGAACTATTTATTGAACTATTACAGATAGCCATTGGGAGACGGCAGCAATTATCAGAGAAACCGTCGTCAAAGAAATGGTTGAGTATTTACGGACTCGCTAACGAACAGGCAGTGGCAGGTGTTTGCATAGCTGGAGTGGATAAACTACCAAAAGAGCAGATGCCACCAGAGATGATGCTATTAGAGTGGATTGGGCAGTCGGAGCAGATACGCCAGCAAAATTCATACTTGGATAAACTGACGGCTCAAATCTGGAAGCGACTTAGTGTTGACGGATTGGATGTTGTAATATTGAAGGGACAGGGGCTGGCCCAAGAATACGAAGATTTGGCATCTATGCGGCAGAGTGGAGATATTGATGTATGGATTCTTGGCGGGTTTCAGACCGTCTGTGATTACGTTCAAAAAACTATTCCAACAGATGATTTAACATATCATCACTTCCATTATCCATATTATGAAGATATACAGGTAGAACTACATCACCGTCCTACTATACTTCGGAATTTGATAAGAGACAGGAAATTTGCAAAATGGTATAATGGTTTTAAGTCAGACCAATTTTTATATTTAGAAGATAAGCAGTTTGCAGTTCCTTCTCCTGCCTTTAATAGAATTTTCGTCTTGGCACACATGTACCGGCACTTTTTATTTGAGGGCATTGGCATGAGACAAATTCTTGACTATTATTTTGTATTGCAAAATTCTGAAAAGCCGGATAATGAGGTAAAAATGTTGGTAGAATTAGGTCTGACTACTTTTGCAGGAGCCGTATCATGGATTCTAAATACACAATTAGGTCTAGAGAAAAACAAACTAATTTGGCTGCCTAATAAGCAAGAGGGGCATTTCTTGTTGAATGAAATCTTTAAGACTGGTAATTTGGGGCATGCAGACGGAAGATACAACTATAAGCATCTTCGTGTTTTTCGAAGACTGATAGGGAGAGGTGCTCATTTGCTTATTCACTATCCGTCTGAAATATTATGGACTCCTATTTGGCTTGTCTTTCACAAGTTCTGGAAAAGGGCAAGAATTAGAGAACTGAAAAAGGTGGGAAATATTAAAATTTGAGACTTATGTTATATAAGATAGCACACATATTAAGAGATAAAATTGGATGGCTTTGGAATTTGATTGAATGGTTGAATTCAATGCTATTCTCTATGAGATATGGGAAGAGGCTTCGGGACTTCTCGTTTACGACCGTACCTGAAGGGTATGATATTGTACCAATGAAAGATGTGCCTACAGAGAAAATGGTGGCATTCTTTGAGCATCAGCCGGAAGAGGCATATACTTATTTCAGACCTCATGGATTTTATAAGAAAGGTATCAAGCGACTGCAAGGAAACAAAGCTTTTTTGGCTTATGTGTTGAAGGATAATACTAATGGTCAAATTGCAGGCTATTGCTTTAACCTTAGCTTCTTTCATGGTGTAGGATATCGTGGGAGAATGGTGGATATGGACTATCGTGGTAAGGGTCTTGGTACGGCTATGAACAAGATGTTAAATGAAGTGGGTTTCGGTATTGGACTTCGATTGTTTGAAACAGTATCGAAAGATAATGTGGCCTCTTATCGCTCAGCAATGTCAGCCAGTAATGTTAAGGTGGTGAAAGAGCTGCCACATAATGAATTGTATTTAGAAATACTTCCAGATTAGCGTTATGATATTGAAATGGCTTTTTGACAGAGTTGTGTCATTTATCGGGCTGCTTTTGTTGTGGCCGGTATTACTTGTTGTAGCTATTCTGGTGAAAATGAAGATGCCGGGCGGGCCAGCGTTCTTTGTGCAGAAACGCGTAGGGAAAGGAGGCAAGTTATTTATGTGCCACAAATTCCGTACAATGACAGTTAATCATAATGGCTCGACGGTTAGCGTTGCAGGGGACTACCGGATTACTCCACTTGGTGCAAAGTTGCGCCATTATAAACTGGATGAATTACCAGGGTTGTGGGATGTGCTGATTGGTAATATGAGTTTTGTGGGGCCGCGTCCTGACGTTCCTGGGTATGCAGACAAGCTTGTTGGAGAAGATAGGAATGTATTGAAATTGAGGCCAGGAATTACCGGACCAGCAACTTTGAAATATAGACTGGAAGACGAGTACCTTGCTAATGCGAGGACTCTGGTTTCAGGTTTCAAGTTTCTGGATTCAGGTAAAGAAAAGCCTGACTTTGACAAGATGACGGATCAAGAAATCGCAGTGTGGTATAATGACAACGTGATATATCCGGATAAGGTGCGTTTGAATTGTTATTATTACCGACACTATTCCTTCAACAAGGACATACAGATGATATTATGTACTGTTCTTGGAAAGAAAATGAAATATGCAGGTGAAATAATCTAATTTGAAATAATCAAAAATTACATATGACAAACAGGATTTACCATTGCTTGGCCCACATGAGCGAAGCTGGACTTGAACAGAAATACATTAAAGAAACATTCGATACCAATTGGGTGTGGCCCCTTGGACCTAATGTGAATGTTTTTGAGACTGACCTTCAGTAGTATGTTTGGCAAAACAAAAGGGCTAAAGCTCTGTTTTCTGGAACCGCTACCGTACATTTTGCTTTACTGAACTGTGTAGTTGGCCCTGGCGATGAGGTTTGCGAGCAGAGCTTCACTTTCTGAGCATCCAGTCACCCGATTACCTATCTGGGAGCAACTCCGGTCTTCATTGATTCCGAGAAGGACACCTGGAATATGGATCCGAAACTTCTTGAAGAAGCCATCAAAGACAGTATTGCTAAGACTGGAAAGAAACCGAAGGCTATTGTGGCTGGGGCTCTTTACGGCAGCCGTACAAGATTGATAGCATCATAGAGATTGCAAACAAGTACGATATTCCTGTAGTAGAAGATGCGGCTGAAGTCTTTGGCTCTAGGTTCAATGGTCAAGTTTTGGGTACATTTGGTAAGTATGGCGTACTCTCCTTCAATGGGAACAAGATGATCACCACTTCTGGAGGTGGAGCTTTGATAACTGCCAACGAAGATGAGTGGCGAGAAATTATGATTTATGCTACCCAGTATCGTGAGAGCTATCCTTACTACCAGCATGAGAAAAGCGGCTATAACTATCGTATGAGTAACATCTGCGCAGGTATCGGTAGGGGACAGATGACGGTGGCTTATGACCATATTGCACATCACAAACATGCACAGAAACTCTATGAAAGAGCTGCTGAAGGATGTGCCGGGCATCAAGGTGCACGGGAATCCGGATAAACGTTATGACAGCAACTTCTGGCTGTGCACGATTACGGTGGTTCCTTCTGCGCGGATTAAAGGTCAGGAGAATGTGTATAAGACCATATTGCTGTGTGCAGTAGGTGTCATTCATGTGGCAGACAGAGCTACCACCGATTGTCAGCCTAATGATAACGTGGAGGGCACTACGAGTGTTTATGGATGCGGCAGGCATTGAGGCTCGACCCGTATGGAAACCAATGCACAAACAGCCTGTTTATAATAACGCACCGGCTTATATGAATGGTGTAAGTGAGTCTGTTTTTAAATTGGGCATGTGCTTACCTGCTGGTCCTTATGTAAAGGACGAGGATGTGAAATACATAGTTGAGACAATAAAAAATAATATTGTATGAATATAGTTAAAAGACTATTAAATTGGTACTTCTCAAAAGAGTCGTTGCCATATTGGTGTTTGTTCCTTGCTGATAGTGTCATTGTTTTTCTATCTTGCATATTTACCTATTGGGCATATAATAGGACGCTGGTGATGTTTAATCATCGTTTCGCAATCCTTTATACAGCACTCTTGTATGTAGCCTTCAGTTGGGTAGGAGCCAGATTGTATAACACATACCTTGGCGTTGTTCGCTATTCATCATTCGTGGATTTGATGAAAGTCGCATATGCCAATTGCATTTCTATTGGGATAGCCGTCACTGCATCTTTACTATTGGAACATTTGAATATCAAAGTGCTATGTGCTTTATCGCAGACGGAAACAATCATTTCTTTCTTTATTGCCACATTGCTGATGTGGGCGATGAGAGTTGTGGTAAAGACATTGCATGATGTAACGCACGCGGAAACTCAGCCATTGACAAGAGTTTTAATATATGGAGCCATGTCGGGTGGTATAGGTTTAGCTAAAAACATCCGAACACAGAAGCCATCAAAATATGAATTGCGTGGATTTATATCGCACGATAAGCGTGCCAAACATATGACACTTCTTGGTGAGAAGGTGTATAATGTGGAAGAAGGCATTGCTACAGTCTTAGAAAGCGAGAAGATTCAGGCGGTGCTGGTATCGCCGCTCCGTTTGGATGACTTTCGAAACAATCAAAAGATACAGGATGAATTAATTCACGCAGGAGTTAAGATATTATTTGCCCAGCAGGCCAAGGAGGCCAACGTGAAAGATGGAGAGCTGACTGAAGAGGACTTTGCGGGCATGCAACTGAAGGAAGTGCAGGTTGAAGACCTTTTGCCACGCTCTGAGATAAAAGTGGATATGGACTCAGTCGGTGCTATGCTTACGGGGAAGAAAGTCTTGATTACAGGCTCTGCTGGTAGCATCGGATCTGAGATGGTACGGCAGGTGGCAGTTTACAAACCGTCTGCAATGATGCTTATTGATCAGGCGGAAACCCCAGAGCATGACATCAGGCTGATGATGAAGAATGAGTATCCTGATATACCTGCAGAAACTGTGGTGACCTCTATTTGCAGGGAGGACAGAATGGATGCGATTTTCAGTGATTTTAAACCAGACTATGTTTTCCATGCAGCAGCGTACAAGCATGTGCCGATGATGGAAGATAACCCTTCAGAAGCTGTTTTAAATAATATTCTTGGAACAAAAATTATTGCGGATTTGAGTGTCAAATATGGCGTTAAGAAGTTCGTGATGGTATCGACAGACAAGGCAGTGAACCCGACAAACGTGATGGGCTGCTCGAAGAGAATATGCGAGATATATGTGCAGAGTCTGAATAATACGCAGAATAATTGCCAGTTTGTGACGACGAGATTTGGAAATGTGCTCGGGAGCAATGGTTCGGTGATACCATTGTTCAGGGAACAAATAAAGATTGGAGGCCCAGTAACCGTAACAGATGAGCGTATTGTACGATACTTTATGTTGATACCGGAGGCATGTAAATTAGTACTGGAAGCAGGAACCAAGGGTAATGGTGGAGAGATATTTGTTTTCGACATGGGGCAACCTGTGAAAATTATAGACCTTGCTAAGCGCATGATTGCCTTATCAGGCGCAAAGAATGTTGAGATTAAGTTAACTGGCCTTCGTGAAGGAGAAAAACTTTATGAAGAAGTGCTGAACGAATTGGAGGACACTAAACCGTCATTTCATGATAAGATAAGAATTGCAGAGGTTCGACAATATGATTATGCTGAAGTTCGCAAGGATATCGAAGAGCTAGTTACAATTTCTCGTCGGTTTGACAATATGGCTACTGTAAAAAAAATGAAGGAAATCGTGCCTGAATATAAGAGTAATAACTCAGTGTATGAGGTGCTTGATAAGCAAGAAGAGGTTAAGGTATGAAGGTGATAGACTCCTCTTTATTGGATAAGGTTTCTGTGGAAGCAAAGGAATCCCCAAGACTTAGAATGAACTATAACTTTCATGAGTCGTTGGAGGACAAGTGTCATAGGTTCCTGAATGCTGTGGAGCCAGGGACAGTGGTTGAAATACATCGTCATCCGACGAAGGACGAAACATTTGTATTGCTCAGAGGGCGTGTTGTTGTCTATACATATAACGATGACGGTGAAGCATAATGGCTCGACGGTGAGCGTAGCGGGGGATAACCGTATTACGCCGCTGGGGGCTAAGCTCAGGCATTGGAAATTGGATGAGTTGCCTGGACTTTGGGATGTGTTGATAGGTAATATGAGTTTTGTGGACTTTGGTTCGTTGGTGCCTGTGTTCCCTATGGATGCTCCAAAATTTTTCTTAACCTATATGTTTAATAAGGCAAAATAGCAGTATATGTTAATTGATATGAAACTGCTCGATGAGGTAT
>JAEETB010000138.1 GCA_016286575.1 Prevotella sp. | reverse complement strand
TGACGGAGGAGGCATCAATGCTCGGACTCCAATTCTCGCAGAATCTGCTCAAGGAAAACAAAGCCTATACCCTTCATATTACGGATGAGGCTCAGCTCGACGGTCTGCCTGAGACAGCCCGTGAAGCCGCAGCGCTTGCAGCGAAGGAACAGGAGAAAGATGGATGGGTATTTACCCTCGACTTCCCTTCTTACTCGCCCTTTATGACCTACAGCACCCAGCGCGAATTACGTCGCCAGATGTATATGGCGAAGAATACGGAATGTACGCACGACAATACAGAGAATAATATCGAGATATGTAAACGGCTCATTAACCTGCGTCGTGAAATCGCTCAGCTGTTAGGACATAAGACCTATGCCGACTATGTGCTGAAGCACCGTATGGCGGGAAATGTGCGTAATGTCTACAAACTGCTCAACGACCTGATAGCAGCTTACAAACCTACAGCCCAGAAGGAAATCAAGGCTATTGAGAAAATGGCGAAGAAACTTGAGGGTAAGGACTTCAAGTTGGAACCTTGGGACTTCAGTTTCTACTCTCATAAGTTGCAGCTTGAGAAATATAATATTGATGCTGAGATGCTGCGGCCTTACTTCGAACTGTCAAAAGTGATCGAGGGCGTCTTCGGACTGGCTAATCGTCTCTATGGCATCACCTTTAAGGAGAACAAGGATATCCCCGTCTATCATCCGGATGTAAAAGCCTATGAGGTGTTCGATGAGGATGGTTCCTATCTCGCTGTCTTCTATGCCGACTTCCATCCTCGCAAAGGCAAGCAGGGTGGGGCCTGGATGACGGAGTATCAGGGTCAGTGGATGGAACGTATTGATACGAAGAAGCCCTTCGGACCTGATAATTGTAAGAATGTGCGCCCCCATGTGAGTGTGGTGATGAATCTTACGAAGCCGACAGCAGAGAAACCTGCCTTGTTGACACTTGGAGAGGTGGAAACCTTCCTCCATGAGTTCGGACACTCACTCCATGGTATGTTCGCCAACACGCGTTTCGAGAGTCTTAGTGGCACAAATGTATGGTGGGATTTCGTGGAACTGCCCTCGCAGTTCATGGAGAACTTCGCCATCCAGAAGGAGTTCCTTCGCACCTTCGCATTCCATTATCAGACGGGTGAACCCTTGCCCGACGAACTGATAGAACGCATTGTGAAGAGCCGTAATTTCAACGTCGCCTATGCCTGCATGCGACAGGTCAGCTTCGGACTGCTTGATATGGCCTACTATACGAAGAAGGATGCCTTTACCGAAGACATTATCCCCTTCGAGAAGAAGGCATGGGAGAAAGCGATGATACTCCCGCAGCTGCCTGATACATGTATGACCGTTCAGTTCTCACACATCATGGCTGGCGGCTATGCAGCAGGCTATTATAGCTATAAGTGGGCGGAGGTGCTCGACGCCGATGCATTTGCCGTATTCAAGAAGCATGGTATCTTCAACAGGAATACGGCCCGCAGTTTCCGTGAGAACATCCTTTCGAAAGGTGGAACAGAGAATCCGATGGTATTATATAAAAAGTTCAAGGGTGGCAGACCCACTATTGACGCATTATTAAAGAGAAATGGAATCAAAACAACAAAAACTAGATGAACGCTATCTGAGAATGGCGCGTATTTGGGCAGAGAACTCCTACTGCCAGCGCCGTCAGGTGGGAGCCCTGGTGGTGAAGGACAAGATGATCATCAGCGACGGATATAACGGAACACCCAGTGGTTTCGAGAATATCTGCGAAGATGACAACAATGTCACCAAACCCTATGTGCTCCATGCTGAGGCAAATGCCATTACCAAATTGGCCCGTAGCAATAACAATAGCGACGGTGCCACGATCTACATCACAGCTTCGCCCTGTATCGAGTGTGCCAAACTCATTATCCAGGCAGGTATCAAGCGTGTGGTCTACGGAGAGAAGTATCGTCTGACTGATGGTATCGAACTCCTTGAACGTGCAGGAATTGAGGTTATCTATATAGGTTTAGAAGATAAAGATCATGAGTAAGAAGTCAAACCGTTTTACGCCGTTTTGGATGGCCCTATGTGTGGTCATCGGTATCCTCGTAGGTACTTTCTATGCCAACCATTTCTCTGGCAACCGGCTGAATATCATCAATTCAAGTGGTAACAAATTGAATAATCTGTTACACATTATTGATGACCAGTATGTCGACACAGTGAATATCAATGATCTCGTCGAGAAGGCAATGCCACAAATTTTGGCAGAACTCGATCCCCACTCAGTCTATATTACGGCACGTGATGGGGAGATAGCCAACGACGATTTGCGAGGTTCCTTCTTTGGCATTGGCATCGAGTTCGTGATCCGTCAGGATACGATCCGTGTCCAGAATGTCATTGGTAATGGGCCTGCAGAGCGAGCTGGAATGATGGCTGGTGATAAGATCGTTGAGGTTGACGATTCTTCCTTTGTCGGAAAGATATGTACTAACGAGGAGGCGATGCATCGTCTGAAGGGACCGAAGGATACGAAGGTGAAGTTAGGTATCATTCGCTATGGCGAGAAAAAGGTACGTTATATTACCATCACGCGTGGTGAGATTCCCACAAAGAGTGTTACGGCCTGCTATATGATTGACGATGAAACGGGTTACATCAAAATGAAGAACTTTGGTGAAAATACCTATCCTGAACTGCTGATTGCCCTTGCCAAATTGGCACAGCAAGGCTTCTCAAACCTTGTCATCGACTTGCGTGGCAATACTGGTGGTTATCTGGAGTCGGCCGTTCAGATTGCCAATGAGTTTCTCTCCAAAGGACAGTTGATCGTCTATACCGAAGGCCGTAGTTTCCCACGACAGGAATATCGTGCCGATGGCCGTGGCTCTTACCAGCAGATTCCTTTGGTGGTGCTTGTCGATGAGGGTTCGGCTTCTGCTTCTGAGATTCTGGCAGGTTCTATCCAGGATAACGATCGTGGTACCATCATCGGCCGCCGTTCTTTCGGAAAGGGTCTTGTGCAGAAACCGATGGAGTTCAGCGATCATTCGATGATCCGTCTGACCATTGCACGTTACTATACGCCCTCAGGCCGTTGCATCCAGAAACCTTATACCGACGGCAAGCATTATGACGACGACTGGCTGAGCCGCTATCAGCATGGTGAGTTCTTCTCTGTCGATAGTATCAAACATACAGGTCCTGAGTATCATACTGCCAATGGCCGTGTGGTATATGGTGGTGGTGGCATTACTCCTGATATTTTTATTCCAGAGGATACACTCGGTATGACTTCATATTACAAAGAAGCCACCATGAGCGGACTTATTCTGCAGTTTGCTTACAACTATACCGATGAGAATCGCCAGCGTCTGAGTGAGATGAAGGATGTTAAGGATATGGAGCGCTATCTGAAGAATCAGAACATCGTTGACAAGTTTGCAACCTATGCTGATAAGAATGGCTTGAAGCGTCGTAACCTGATGATCCAAAAGTCACAAAAACTTCTGGAGCGTTTTGTCATCAGCCGCATTATCTACAATATCCACAGCGAACAGTCATGGACGGAATACCTGAATCAGGACGATCCGGCCATCAAGGAGTCACTTCGGTTGTTCAAGGCTGGAGAGGCTTTCCCGCAGAAACCTGTTGTCGTGGAGGCTGGCAAGAAGGTGGCCCATGCTTAAATCGGAACTACGACGTCAGATGCGCGAACTTAAGCGACAGTTCACCCGGCAACAGCTGGATGAATTGTCGCTTCCTGTTATTCTGCGGTTGCGTCCTCTTCTGGCTGAGGCACAAACCATCTATGCTTTTTATTCCCTTCCTGATGAAGTCAATACCCACCAGTTGATTGATGACCTGGTGGCAGAGGGGAAAACTGTCATGCTGCCGAAGGTACTCGACGATGAAACGATGGCGTGGTATCCCTATCATGGCGTTCAAGATTTGGAAGAAGGTGCTTTCCATATTATGGAACCTTCAGAGGGGAATCAGGCGCTCGAGAATGTGACAGAAGAACCGTCCCTCTGTTACATCTTGGTACCTGGTACGGCTTTCGATGCTCAGGGGAATCGCTTGGGTAGGGGGAAAGGCTATTACGACCGTTTCCTTCGCACCATGGAGACCGTTTCTGGTGTGCGAACTATTGGCGTCTGTTTCGACTTCCAGAAGGTCGACGAAGTGCCTGTTGAGGCTTACGATATGCCTGTAGATGAAGTGGTTTAGTTGAATTTGATATCGGCAATCACCTGACTGCCCACGTGAGCATTCAACTTATTAACGAGCTCTTTTCTTGTCATCATCAGATCAGCCCTTAAGGCGGGGCTGGTTAGATGGACGAATAGTGTCTGATTCCTGATATAAAGGTTTTGGGTGTAGCTGGCCACAAGATTACCAGCCACCTCAGGCCAGGAGTCTATGAGCCGTTTCTGCAGGAGGGGTGTCTCTAACCCTTGTGCCCGCAGATTTCTTAGGATCAAATCCCTCAGTTGTTGTACATCTTTTCTGAACACCTTTTGATTTACGATTTACGGATTGACAATTTACTATTTATGATTTACTATTGATTTCGCCGTTGTCTACATAGAAGATCTTGTAGTCGTGCTCACTGCTGGCTAGTATCCGGTCCAGATGATCCCTGTTGGTGTCGGTGATGAAAATCTGACCAAACTCTTCACTGCCGACGAGCTTCACAATCTGCTCCACACGACGCGCATCGAGTTTGTCGAAAATATCATCGAGTAACAAGAGGGGTGTCGTCTTCGAGTTGGTGCGCTTCAGGAAGTCGAACTGCGCCAGCTTGAGGGCAATCACGAAGGTCTTGTTCTGTCCCTGACTGCCTTCACGTTTCATCGGATGGCCACTCAGCGAAAACTCCAGTTCGTCGCGATGGATACCATGCAGCGAATAGCCTACAGCACGGTCCTTGAAACGGTCGCGCTGGATGACTTCCAGCAGAGGACCACGCTGACAGTGTGATAGATACGTGAGAGATACCTGTTCGCGATTTTCTGAAATGGTTTCATGAATGCGTTGGAAAATGGGTGTCAGCTCTTCGATGAAGGCCTTTCGCCGTTGGTAGATTTTCTCACCTTCTACGGCCATCTGCTCTTCAAACAGACTGATCACGTCGTTATCAGGCTCTTCCTCCAGTTTCAGCAGGGCATTCCGCTGTTGCAGCGCTTTGTTGTAGCGGTTCATCGCGTCGATATAACTGCGGTCATATTGCGAAATCACCATGTCCATCAGTCTTCTGCGCTCCTCACTGCCACCTTCTATCAGCAGTGTGTCTGAAGGTGCCACGACAACGATGGGTATCAGTCCAATATGTTCCGACAACCGCTTGTATTCCTTCTTGTTCCGTTTGAAGTGCTTCTTGGCACCTTTCTTCATGGCTGCAATGATGTGCATATCCTCATCGTAGCTGCCTTCAAGCATGAAGAACTCCTCACCGTGCCTGATGACCTGCGAGTCAATGGGGGTGCTGGCCGAGTGACAGAACGACAGGAAATAGATGGCATCCAGCACATTGGTCTTGCCAACACCGTTCTGACCAATCAGACAGTTGATTTTTGGCGACAGTTCCAAGGTGGCTGCAGCGATGTTCTTATAATTAATGACAGACAGTTTCTCGAGAATCATAGTGCAAAGGTACGGATTTTTTTTGTTTTTCTTTTGTTTTTCACTTTTTTATTGTAACTTTGCACGCGATTTCTCAATAAGTAGATAAAAAGAAGATAAAAAATAGTAACAATAATGGCAAAAACAACAAATCAACAGCAGGCAGCTCCCACGATGGAGGAGACCCTGAATCAGAGTGAAGCCTTCTTCCTGAAGTATAAGAAGGCAATTATTGGTGTAGTGATTGCTCTCGTAGTGATCATTGCTGGTATCGTACTTTACAAGACCTACGTTTCAGGTCCTCAGGAGATCAAGGCCAGCACGGCTATTGCCAAGGGACAGGAGTATTTCGCAGCCAACAATTTCGAGATGGCTCTGAATGGTGACAGTGCAAGCTTCAAGGGCTTTGCCAAGCTCGCCGACGAGTACAGCAGTACTGCTGCAGGTAATCTTGCAAACCTCTACGCCGGACTTTGCTATGCAAAGCTCGACAAGTGGGAGGATGCCGTGAAGTATCTTGAGAAGTATGATGGCGCTGACGATCAGATGATCTCTCCCGCTGCTGAGGGCGCTCTTGGTAACGCTTATGCTCACCTGAACCAGCTCGACAACGCTGTTTCTCATCTGAAGAAGGCAGCTGAGAAGGCCGACAACAACTCACTCTCGCCCACCTTCCTGATTCAGGCTGGTGAGATCCTCGAGAGCCAGGGTAAGAACGATGAGGCTCTGAAGCTCTATCAGACCGTGAAGGAGAAGTACTTCAACTCTATGGCTTCACAGACCATCGACGCTTATATCGAGCGTGTATCTGCAAAATAAGCTATGGCAACAAAGAATCTCTCTGACTACGACATCACGAAAGTCCCCGATGCATCGAACATGATCTTCGGTGTGGTAGTCGCTGAATGGAATCCTGAGATTACAGGCGCTCTGCTCGACGGTTGTGTGTCGACCCTCGAGAAGCATGGTGCTCTGCCTGAGAATATCCACGTGAAGACCGTGCCTGGCAGCTTTGAGCTGATCTATGGCGCTCATCAGATGACGCTTAACGATGGTTACGATGCTGTCATCATCCTTGGTTCCGTGATTCGTGGCGAGACACCTCATTTCGACTATATCTGTCAGGGTGTCACAGAGGGCATTGCCCGTCTGAATGCCACGAGCAACATCCCCGTTATCTACGGACTGCTGACGACCAACGATCTGCAACAGGCAAAGGACCGTGCAGGCGGACGTCTGGGTAACAAGGGCGATGAGTGTGCCGTAGTCGCCATTAAGATGGCTAAGTTCTAATAGTAATCCCCGCCAGTCAGCGGGGATTATTATTTTCTAATATTTGATCCATTTGCTTAAGTCCACTTTCTCCTTGAACTCCTGAGGTGCTATCAGGATGTCTTTGGTGTCGACGTTAGTCTTGCCCAACAGGAACTTGTCAATGAAAGCCTCTACCTCGGGATACTGGCTTTCAGGCAGCTGACAATGCATGTGCCCGCCGTTGATGGAGTAGCCCATACGGTCGGCTATACCAAGTTTCTCCCAAACCTTACGGGCTGCGTTCAGTGAGACGTAGGCGCTTTCATCAGCCAACCATCGGTAGTCTGTGTTTCCCAGCACCAGCAGGGCTCTTGGACATACCATCGCACAGAGCTCGTGGTGGTCGTAGGGCATCAGGAAGACACTGTCGCCATGAAACTTCTCGCGCATCGATTCCATGAACCAGTGATAGTCTGTACGGTCAAGGTTCTCCACACTGTCCACATGACAGTTATAGCGCCATGAAGCAGCACCTCCGCCTCCAGGCTCCTGGGCGATGGTGAGGGCCACGCGCTCGTCGAAGGCACCGCTGAAGAGGGCCATCTTGCCCGCATACGAGCAGCCGCTGACACCGATACGCTTCACGTCGATCATCGTTTTCTCAGCTCCAAGTTGCTCCAGTCCGTCAATGAGACGACTCAGTCCCCAGGCCCATTCACTGTAGGCACCGTTGTCCTTCAATTCAGGATACAGACGGTCGAAGTTGTGTTCACCACGCTCATGATGGGGGCGCCAACGACCTTGTGTATAGTCGTTCACCTGTGCCTCGTGGTAGTTCATCACGGCGATGGGACGGTTCTCGAAGAGAGCCTTCGGCAGCGAGAGCATGCTGGTGCCGATCATCAGGGCATAGGGAGGCTCTCCTGTTGTAGGGTAGTGAAGACACGATTTCAGGGTCAGTGTCTCACCATTCACAGTGACGTCTACGATGAGGGTGTCGCCGTCCATCCTTGCCTTCACGGCCTCAGGACTTACCTCGGGCTTCTTTCCGATGCCCAGTTCTTGGATCATCTCGCTGATCTCCAGTCGTCTTTTGCTCCAGTCGTTGAGGCTTTCCACCTTCGTTTTCCCGTCATTCATCAGGAGCGGGTCTGGCAGCTCATAGAGGGGCTCAGTGAGTTGGGCCTGTGTTGTGCTGATGGCACAACAGACAAGGCCGATAGTCATGAATTGTCTGATCATGTTCATAATGTTTTGTTGATAACAGTTGATTTCTGCTGCAAAGATACGAATTAATCCATTATTTTTTGTAACTTTGCAGCCAAAATAACTTAAGCATATGAAATTTGTCAGTTGGAATGTAAACGGGCTTCGCGCTTGCGAGGGTAAGGGATTCAGTGAGATTTTCCGTCAGTTGGATGCCGATTTCTTCTGTCTCCA
>JAEETB010000137.1 GCA_016286575.1 Prevotella sp. | reverse complement strand
CTGCCAGTTCGTCGATACACTCTGTCTGGATCAATGTGGAATCCATATCGAAGCAGATCAGACGACGCATACGACGGAACATGTCATCGCGCTGGAAGGAGAAGTCGATCTCCATCTCCTGCGACAGTTTCATGAGCTTCGACTGCATCTCCTGGCGATCGGCAGGTTCGCCACGCAGTGAGAACTGTATACAGGCACGGGTGTGCTTACCTGGGTTCTTGATGCTCTTACGCCCCGTGAGTCGCAAGATAGAGTCGATGTTAAAGCCTTGGTCAGCAAGGATGCGCGTAGCCCCTTCGATATGACGGGCTTCGAGCTGGCGACCCATCACCATAAGGATATAGCGGTTCTTACCCTGATGGCCCACCCAGTCTTCGTACTCATCGTCGCTGATGGGTGAGAAACCGATGTTGACACCCAGTTCGGTGGCCTTGAAGAGGAGTTCCTTCATGACCTGCCCGGAGTGGGTCTCTTCCATACGAATCAGGATGCCCAACGAGAGCGTAGAGTGGATATCAGCCTGACCAATGTCGAGAATCTGTGCGTCATACTTGGCAAGGATGCCCATAATAGAGGCTGTCAGTCCAGGGCGATCCTGACCTGTAATCCTCACTAATATCTGTTCTTGCTTTATCTCTTTCTCCATTATTTTACTTCTTTACCTTTTTACTTTTTTACTGTTCTGGAAATTGCTGATAGATACGGAGGCCGAAGTCGGCACTCTTGGCAAAGATATACTCCATGATGTTACTGGTGTCGTGCTCGAAGTCGATTGCATTCTGAGCCTTCAACCAAAACATGATCTCCACACAACAGCCAGTCTGTGAGGCCTCTGCCTGGCGCACGAGAATAGGCTTATCAGCAACCACCTGTTCCTGAGCCTTGAGCCAGTCCTCTATATGAGAACGGAACTTCGTGATATTAGCCACACCATCGTCGTCGATCTTCAACGAACGGAAGTCAAAATACACCTGTCTTACCTGCTTGCGCCCCTCGTTCTGGAGCATGCCCTGCCAGTTTTGGAAAGAACCGTCGACGAGTGCCTGAGGCGAGACGGTAACGACGGTATTGTCGAAGTTGCGCACCTTTACCGTGGTAATCGTGATTTCCTCAACCTTACCGTTGGCACCAGCGGAGGGTACGGTGATCCAATCGCCGATATGTACCATATCGTTGGAGGCAAGACGGATGCCAGCCACCAGCCCCTTGATGGTGTCCTGGAAAGCGAGCATCAGAATGGCCGAGGCAGCACCCAAGCCTGCGATGAGCGTCGAGGGATCTTTGTCGACGACAATCGAAATGACCACGATGGCGGCGACAAAGATCATGACGATCTTCAGCACGCCACAGATGCTGTAAAGATACTGCTGACGCGAAGAACGAGCACCATGATCAAGTTGTTTGAACGAATCGATGAAGACGATGATGGTACGGGTGGTCATTACGGTGAAGTAGATGGCTGTCAGACGACCCACCACCTCGGCAACCTTCGGATATTCGAAGAACACTAGGGGCAACAACGCCCAGATGACAATGGCGGGGATGATGCGCGAGGCGGAGACGAGCACCCGCTCGGAGAAAATCACGTCGTCCCACTTGGCATCCGTCTTACTTGTAACCTTCATCATAAGCGGCACAAGCCACATACGGCACAACTTACCAGCCAACCATGCCAGCAGGAAAGCCAGCACCACCAAAATGGCATAACGCACCACTGGCACGTAATCACCCGTCAGTCCCATCCGTCCGAGCACCTGCTCAAGAAAAATCTTTATATCTTCCATCAGAAGTAATCATCTATAAACTATAAACTTTAAACTCTAAACTTTAAACTCTAAACTATTCACAAAGTGCCTTACATACACGGTCCTGGAATTCACGGCCGTCAGCATTCTTCATCACGCCTTGGTTGATGATGCAGAAGGCCAGCATGTGCCCCTCAGACGTGGGACAATAGCCTGCAAGCGACGAAATGCCCGTCAGTGTGCCCGTCTTGGCACGAACACGTCCGCTGGCAGGCGACTTCAGCATACGCTTCTTCAACGTGCCGTCCTCACTTGCGATGGGCAGTGCGGAGTAGAGGTGATAGATGATGTCCGACTTGCGATAGGCGTAGACCAGGAGTTTCACCATCAGCTCGGGCGTGACGTAATTATAAAGCGAGAGGCCGCTGCCGTCGGCAATCTTATACGGGATATTCTCGACACCCGCCTTGCCCAGCGTAGTCTTGATCAGCTGACGGGCGTGGGCTGCCTTTGCAGGGCGCGGTCCCATCTTGGCTGCAATCTGGAAGAACATCGACTCGGCATAGAGGTTATCGCTCTCCTTCATCATCGGCACGAGGATATCCTTCAACGGACGGTAGCGCGTGCTGAGGTTCAAGGCGTTCTTGGGCAGAGGGTCCGTGGCATAGGGCGCATCGAGCGCAATACCTGAGCGGCGCAATTTCTCCGAGAGGCAATCGAGGAACTCATTCTTACGCGATACGAGCAATGGCGTCAGCTGGGGATTGTCATCATCCCAGCACCAGCCCTCACCCAACAGGTTCTCTTCCTTGAAGGAGGTGACACTCACCAGTCGTCCGTGGATACTGTCGATGCCTAGCGCACAGATGCTGCGCACAAAGCTGTTCATATCGTCGTCGTCGAACATCGGGTCCATACCGCCCACGCAATAGATATCACCCAGAAGCACACTGTCCTTCACCTCCCCCGTATAGTGCAACGATGTGCGGTACTGGTAATCACCACCCAATTGGTCGAGGGCTGTCACAGCTGTGAGCAACTTCATGGTGGAGGCTGGACGGAGCGTCTGTTTGGCACCATAGGCATAGATGGCAGAGTCGGCCGTGAGGTCGTAAACCATCAATCCAAGTTGCGTGCGTTCGAGCAGGGGATCCTGCATGAGAGAATCGAGGCGCACCTTGATGCTATCGGTCTGCGCCTGCAAGCCGATAAACGAGCACCCCACAAAAATCAACGATAGTATATTTCTTTTTTGTATCTTCACTCTAAACTATAAACTTTAAACTATAAAATTAATTCCGTCGGTACTTGGACACAAGCTTACGAATGGCCTTATCGAGCGATTCAGACGGTTCAATAATATTATACTGGCTCCAATATTCCGGATCCATGAAGTATTCCACCTTATCGTAATAGGCATCCTTCGAGTCGAAGGAACTACGGTTGGCAATAGGCTGCACATCCTGCGACTGACTATCGGTAACCACCATCTCACAGGTTGCTGTGAACGATGTGGCGAGGAGTCGTTTCTTCCAGTCGCAGTTGAAACGGAAAATGTTGCGCAGATAACTGATACGCGAGACACCGTCTTCATAACGATAGTCGATGACACACGACAACTCACGGGGCTTGAACTTCACACCGAAAGGCTTCTTGACGAGCATTCTGTTCGTAGCCTTTTCCTTGTCTGTCATGTCGAGCTCGAGCTCAATACGCGTAAAGGCAAGACGCTCGGAGTCGATATAGAAACGGCCATTGAAAAGCGCATAGTCCTTCACCACACCAGGCTCGATCCTGACCACATACTGCAGACGGTCGTTGATGTATTCGGGGATATCCATACTGAACTTATAGCCGTCGAGCTCTTCTTTGTTCAGCAGGATGTCGTGGTTCTTCACCACGTCGAGCTGTACAGGCAGCACCGGACCACCCAGCACCTTCACGCCCAACGTATCGCCCTGTTTCTGACTCAGCAGACGACGCCCCTTGACAATCGACACACGGTCGCGGTGGACACTGCGCGTATAGGGGGTCTTATACATATCCTCGACACCCTCGGCCACGTAAATATAGTGCTTGCGCTTCATGGCCGTCTCGCGATAGAAGGCCTTCAGCAACTCAGGCACCTTACTATAGTTCTCAGGAATCTTACTGATAGCGATATCGACCAACTCACGCGGGTTGGCGGTCCTGACCACGATCTCGCGCAATTGGATGGTGGTGGGTACCAGACGGACTTTCAGTCCCTGAGTGTTCTCCTGGGAGAGCTTCACCTGGCGTGTCTTATAGCCCACATGTGACACCTTAATAGCCGATGGCTGTTTCTCGAGTTTCAGGGCAAAGACACCATCCTCATTGGTAACGACAGACACACGGCCTGCAGACACACTCACTTGTCGGAGAGGATTCCCCGACTTATCATCAACAATGGTTCCACTTACCAGCACTTGTTGCGCCAGTACAGCCAGTGGAGCCAGCATCAATACTATCAGCCACAGTCTCTTCATCATCGTCATTTTGTCTTGGTTTGGCGCAAAGATACAAAAAATTTTCGACTTAAGAACATAAGAGCATAAAAAATTATGTTTCTTTTGTTCTTTTGTCCCAAAAAAAGATTACCTTTGCAGCAAATTAGTTAAAACAAGTCAAGTTATGGTATACAAGTATGATTTCCTTGTGATAGGTGCTGGTGTGGCAGGCATGAGCTATGCCTTGAAAGTGGCACGCGCAAAAAAAGGCAGTGTGTGCATGATCTGCAAGACGTCTCTCGACGAGGCGAACACTTCGTTTGCACAGGGAGGCGTGGCCAGTGTTACCAACCTCGAGCTTGACAATTTCGACAAGCACATAGAGGACACGATGATTGCGGGCGACTATATCTCTGACCGCAAGGCTGTGGAGCAGGTGGTGCGCAAGGCCCCTGAGCAGATCAAGGAACTCGTGAACTGGGGCGTGAACTTCGATAAAAAAGAGGACGGCACCTTCGACCTGCATCGTGAAGGTGGCCACTCCGAGTTCCGTATCCTCCACCATGCCGACGATACGGGTGCCGAGATTCAGCGCGGGCTGATGGAAGCCGTGAAAAGCAATCCCGATATCACCATCAAGGAAAATCACTTTGCCGTAGAGATCATCACCCAGCATCATCTGGGTGCAAAGGTGACACGACGTTCACCATATATCAACTGCTATGGTGCTTACGTGCTGAATCCTTATACGCAGAAGGTTGATACCTATCTTTCGAAAGTGACCGTGATGTGCACTGGTGGCTGCGGTGCTGTCTATCTGACCACTTCCAACCCTGTTATTGCCACTGGCGATGGCATCGCCATGGTCTATCGTGCCAAGGGAACGGTAGCCGATATGGAGTTCGTACAGTTCCACCCCACGGTGCTCCACAATCCCAACGAGACCCATCCTGCATATCTCATCACAGAGGCGATGCGTGGCTATGGCGGTATCCTGAAACTGCCCAACGGCGAGGAATTCATGCAGAAATACGACGAGCGTCTGTCGTTAGCACCCCGCGACATTGTGGCACGAGCCATCGATAAGGAGATGAAGATTCACGGAATCGATCATGTCTGTCTCGATGTCACCCATAAGGATCCTGAAGAGACACGCCATCATTTCCCCAATATCTACCAAAAGTGTCTCTCCATAGGTATTGACATCACCACCGACTATATCCCTGTGCGCCCTGCTGCCCACTATATGTGCGGTGGCATTAAGGTCGACCTCAACGGCCAGACCTCCATCGAGCGTCTTTATGCCCTCGGCGAGTGTTCCTGCACGGGTCTGCACGGAGGAAACCGTTTGGCATCTAACTCACTCATCGAGGCTGTGGTCTACGCTGATGCAGCTGCCAAGAACTCGCTCGACCACATCGACTACTACGACTTCAATGAGAAGGTACCTGAGTGGAACGATGAGGGCACAATGACCAACGAGGAGAAAGTGCTTATCACCCAGAGTGTGAAGGAGGTCAATCAGATTATGGCCAACTATGTGGGCATCGTTCGCTCTGACCTGCGTCTGCACCGTGCCTGGGACCGTCTCGACATGCTCTATGAGGAGACGGAGCGTCTCTTCAAGCGCGTCAAGGCATCGAAGGATATTTGCGAACTCCGCAACATGATCAACGTGGGTTATCTGATTACCCGCTGGGCCCTCGAGCGTAAGGAGTGTCGGGGCTTGCACTTCACCACCGACTACCCCGTACACGCTTACGACAAATAGTGCAAAAAAGATAGAAAACAATAAGTGACGACACTCACATTGGTGCCGTCACTTATTGTTTTATGATTGTTAGTGTTACTACTTGGTACCACCTCCAAGGGCTATGTAGAGAGCGATGACAGCCTCGGCAGCATTATACATGTTCATAGCTTCACCAAGTTGTGCGTCAAGCAACGACTCCTGTGCACGGAGCACTTCAATATAGCTGGCTTTGCCGTTGTCCATCAACTCATGCGTGCCGATGTAGGCCTCATGTAGCACCTCCACCTGACGATGGTAGTACCCATGCTTCTCGCGGGCTGCCATGCAGTCGGCCATCGCCTCGTTCACCTGGTTGCCGGCATTGATCACTGTCTGAACGTACTTCTTCTGCAAGTCTTCTTCGGTCAGCTTGGCGATCTTCTTGTTGGCTATCAGCTTGCCACGGGCGAAGATGGGCTGCGTGAGCTGTGCCATAGCATTCAGCAGCAACTTACCAGGATCGATGACGAGACCACCACCAGAGTTGGTCCATCCCACACTACCGCTGAGCGTGATGCTGGGGTAGAAGGCCGAACGTGCTGCTGCCGTATTATAGAAAGCCTCTTCCATAGCATGGTTGGCCAAGCGGATATCAGGACGATTCTCCAGCATGATGGCAGGCACGCCCAGATGCAGATACTTGGTGTCGAACATACGTTGTTCGGCATCACCCTGTGATTCGGCATGATGCAGGGGGGTGCTGCCCCATTTCGCACGACTGATATGCTGAGGGGTGACAGCCAGCAACTTACAGATGGCATTCTCGACTGCGAGGATATTACGGCGGGTATTGACGAGCTGCGTTTTCACGTCCAGATACGATGCCTCCATCTGGTTTACAGCAGTACTGTAGGCCTTACCGTTCTCCCAAAGTGCCTGCTCGGTTTCAAGCGACTTGTTCCACAGACTATCGGTCTGTATGAGAATGTCCAACTGGCGGTCGAGCACTTGTAGCAGGAAGTATTGTTGGGCAGTGACCGAGATGAGGTTAGCACGGACGACATCCTGCTGCATCTGAGCCTGAAGGAGCACAGCCTTAGCGGCACGCTTCTTGTTGGTGATAGAGCCGAACACATCGATGTCCATCGACAACTGCAACGGCAAGTCGTAGGTTTTCACGGCAGCACTCTTGTCGAAACTAGAGAGTGCTCCCTGAGGTGAGAAACTGAGTGCAGGCAGGTAGGCCAGTTTGGCAGCTGTCAGCGCAGCCTGGCTCTTCTCCACAGCGATACGTGCGGAGTTGAGGTCGGTGTTGTTGGCCAGTACCTGTTCGATGAGCTGCTGGAGCTGCGGATCAGTGAAGAACTCGCGCCACGACATCTGGGCAATCGACGCATCGCCGATAGCTCGCTCGATATCCTGACTGGTGCCGAAGGCATCGGCTGGTGCCTGTACCTTCTGCTCATATTTGTTATAGATACCGCAGCCTGTGAGCATAAAACTCACAGCTGCAGCGACAATGATATTGCTTAGTCTTTTCATGACTTATTCCTCTGTTTTTACTTCAACATTTTTCATTTTCGGAGCACCTTGGAACTTCTCATGCAGTTTTTGGAAAACAATGAAGAAGGCAGGAACGACGAAGAGCAGGGCAATGGTACCAATGCTCATACCGCCGATGACACCCAAGGCGAGGGCACGGTTACCATTAGCACCGGCACCTCCCTCAATAACGAGCGGTATCATACCGATAATCATCGTAGCAACCGTCATCAGAATAGGACGCAGACGTTCCTTACAAGCCTCGAAGGCGGCATCAGCGATGCTCAGGCCCTGAGCACGGCGCTCCGTGGCAAACTCGGTAATCAGGATGGCTGTTTTCGACAACAAACCAATCAGCATGATGACACCCGTCTGCAGGTAGATGTTATTATCCATGCCCGGCAATCCCTGAGTATAGCCAAGGTAAGCAAACACGAAGGCACCCATCAGACCGAACGGCACGCTGAACAGCACGGCCCACGGAGTGAACCACGAGTTATACAGAGAAGCCAGGATGAGGTAGATCAGGATGGCGCAGATAACGTAGATGAGCGCCGTGGCGTTAGAGCCTGAAGTCTCCTCTACCTCACGCGACATACCGCTATACTCGTAGGCGGCCGTGTTTGGCATCTCCTCCTTGAACACCTCGGCAATGGCCTTATGAGCGTCGCCTTCGGTGTAGCCGCTACCAGGTTTAACGATACAGGTGATGCTCTGGAACAGGTTGAAATGCTCGATATTCGACGGACCTACAATCTGTTTCAGCGAGACAAACTGGGAGATAGGAGCCATCTTGCCACCTTTCACTTGCATGAAGATATTGTGCAGCG
>JAEETB010000136.1 GCA_016286575.1 Prevotella sp. | reverse complement strand
CAAGACTACTGAACTCAGCCTTCTGAGTCTCACTCAACAGCGAGATCGACTCACTGGTATACTCGTAAGTGCCGATGGCACTCACATGCGGCAGGTACTTGGTGCGGGCCGACCTGCGGAGGTTGGCAGCCACATCCTGCTTCACCTTCGAGACGCCCAGCTGCTTGTTGTTGCGCAAGGCCATCTGCCGGCAACTGTCGAGCGACAGCACTCTTTGTGCCCCCACCGGGAAAGGTAAAAAGGTAAAAAGGTAAAAAGGTAAAAACCATTTTACCCCACTTTTTACCATATTCAATCCTCTACAATTCATTATTTAATCTTTTACTTATTTAACTTTTTACCTTTACTTAAAAGTAAATGTTCTCGTACCTATCATATGTCCGTCTGCAAAGACACTCACACGGTATTCACCGGCCTCAAGCATCTGCGACACGTTCCAATAGACCGTCACAGGCGTTTCCTCACCAGTATATTCGATGGTCTTCTTCGCCGAAGCCTCGAGTTGGCGGTTCTCAAACGGGAAGGTACCGCCACCGCCAAGCACATTGCCACCAGGGTTCTGGATGCGCACGTACACCGTACGGTTACCATTCGAAGCCGTTACATTCTTCGTAATCACGAAACTGGTCTTCATCTGCGTGCAGTCCTTCAGTTTCTTGGCATCCTTACCACGCTTATTCAACAGCTGCAGACTGATGTTCGTCGCATCGAGCTGGGCAGCGATGGCCACCTTCTGCGAGAGCGAGGCCTTCTCACTGTTCAGACCTGCCACCTGCTGGTTGCGCTGTTCGAGCTCTGCCTTCACGGTGGTGTTCTCCTGCTTCAGACTCTCATTCAGGCGGTTCAACGAGTCGATCTGCATCACGTAGTCGCGCAAAACGGCACGCACCGTGGCGAGTTCCTTCTTCAGACGGGCTATCTCACGGGCATCCGAGGCCTTCACGCGTTTCAGTTCCTCGAGCAACTGCTGGGTCTTCATCTGCTCCTCCGTCAGCTGCTGGATGATCGAGTCGTTGTTGATCTGCGTCTTCATCTCACTGTACTGCAGTGCGAATCGCTCGTATTCATTCTCCATCTCCTGCTTGTCGAGTTCAGCCAGTTCCTGCATGTCTTGATTGACCTGCTTTTGCTCCTGAAGACTCAGAAACAACCAGGCCGAACCTGCTATCAACGCAAGGATGAGCAGTATTAATGGAACCAAAATTTTCTTGTTCATTCTTAATGATATCTTAAATTCGGGTGCAAAAATAGTCAATTCTGACGATATAACAAAAGAAATTTGCAGTTTTATACCTTATTTGTTTGGAAGTTAAAAAGAAATAACGTATATTTGCAAAATAAAACCCAATGACTATGCAAAAGGACAGCTTCCTATACAAGGTCTACAACCTATACTACGACGGTTTCCGGCACATGCGCTTAGGCCGTACGCTGTGGGCTATTATCCTCATCAAGCTGTTTATCATCTTCGCGGTACTGAAGGTTTTCTTCTTCCCCAACTTTCTCAAGCAGCATGCCAAAGGCGATGAAGCAGGCTATGTCGCCACCGAACTCGTCGACCGCTCCCAATAGAAAATCCGTAAATCGTAAATCGTAAATTAGTAAATCGTAAATTATATAATTATGCTACAAAACCTTTTTCTAAACATTGATGCCGGAACCATCGACTGGTCGAGAGCGCAATTCGCCCTCACGGCAATCTATCACTGGCTCTTCGTGCCCCTGACCCTCGGACTGGCGGTCATCATGGGTATCGCTGAGACCAAGTATTATCGGACATCAGATCCGTTCTGGAAAGAAGCTGCCCAGTTCTGGCAGAAACTCTTCGGTGTGAACTTCGCTATGGGTGTTGCCACAGGTATCATCCTCGAGTTCGAGTTCGGAACCAACTGGAGTAACTACTCCTGGTTCGTAGGCGACATCTTCGGCGCCCCGCTGGCTGTCGAGGGTATCGTGGCCTTTTTCATGGAGTCGACCTTCGTGGCCGTCATGTATTTCGGCTGGAAGAAGGTATCGCCGGGCTTCCACCTCGCCTCCACCTGGCTCACAGGCTTGGGCGCGACCATCTCTGCCTGGTGGATCCTCGTGGCCAACGCTTGGATGCAGTATCCAGTGGGCTGTGAGTTCAATCCTGACACCATGCGCAATGAGATGGTATCCTTCTTCGAAGTAGCCCTCTCCCCCTTCGCTGTGGGTAAGTTCTGTCACACCGTCACCTCTTCCTGGATCATCGGTGCCGTGTTCTGTGTGGGTGTCTGCAGCTGGTATCTCCTGAAGAAGCGTCACACGAAACTGGCCCTTGAAAGTATGAAGATCGGTGCTGGCGTAGGTCTCGTGGCAGCCTTGTTGGCTGCTGCCACTGGCCACAAATCGGGTATGGATGTCGCAGAAGTACAGCCCATGAAACTGGCTGCGATGGAGGCGCTTTACGATGGTGGAAACGGACAGGGTCTGAAGATCATCGAGGGCATCGAGGTGCCTTATGCCCTGTCGATCATGGCAACCAACGATCCGCAGGGATTCGTTCCTGGCATCAACGATATTCTGAATGGCTATACCACCTCTGACGGTAAGGTAGAACTCTCTGTCGACGAGAAAATCGAACGTGGCAAGAAGGCCATTGCAGCTCTCGCGGCCTATCGTCAGGCGAAGTTCAATTCGAGCGACGACGGCACGACTGCAGCCTACCAACTTGACATACTCAAGGAGAACATGCCCTACTTCGGCTACGGCTATATCAAGGATAAGAACGATGTGGTGCCTCCTATCGCCATCAACTTCTGGTCCTTCCGCATCATGGTGGGCTTCGGCTGTCTGATCATCCTCTTCTTTGCTGTGGTACTTGCCGGGCTCTATGGCTTCCCGAAGGCGCTGTGGCAGAAACGTTCTATCGAGAACCTGCCCGCCTGGCACTATTGGGTGGCCATCGCACTCATCCCGCTGGCTTATATCGCTTCTGAGTGCGGCTGGTTAGTCGCTGAGTTCGGACGTCAGCCCTGGACCATTCAGGACATGCTCCCCACATGGGCGGCTGTCAGCGACCTCCAGTCTTCGAGTGTGATGATTACCTTCTTCCTCTTCCTGATTCTCTTCACCCTGATGCTCGCCGTCGAGATCAACATCCTCCTCAAGCAGATCCAAAAGGGTCCAGAGTATTAAATCGTAAATCCGTAAATCGTAAATCGTAAATAATATGACATACGAATTCTTACAGCACTACTGGTGTTTCATCGTATCACTCCTTGGTGCGCTATTAGTATTCCTGCTCTTCGTTCAGGGAGCCAACTCCGTAGCCCGTTCATTGGGGCAGACGGAAGAAGGACGTCGTCTCGTCTACAACTCCACAGGCCGCAAGTGGGAGTTCACCTTTACCACGCTCGTCACCTTCGGAGGAGCCTTCTTCGCATCGTTCCCCCTCTTCTACTCCACCTCGTTCGGCGGGGCCTACTGGCTCTGGATGATTATCCTCTTCACGTTCGTGCTGCAGGCCGTCAGCTATGAGTTCCAGAACAAGATCGGCAACTTCCTCGGCCCAAAGACCTTCCAGTTCTTCCTCACCCTCAACGGCATCGTGGGACCGCTGCTCTTAGGCGGCGCCGTAGCCACTTTCTTCGAGGGTTCGAATTTCATCGTCGAGAAGAACAACCTCATCGATCCCACAGCCCTCACACCTATCATCTCACGCTGGGCCAATGCCTCGCATGGTCTCGATGCTCTGCTCAATCCCTGGGTGCTCGTGCTGGGTTTCGCTGTGGTATTCCTCGCCCGAGTGCTAGGCATCCTCTATGTGATGAATAATGTCAACGACGAGGACATCCGCTCACGTGGCAGTGTGCGCCTCATCGGCGCAGCTGTGCCTTTCCTGCTGTTGTTCGTGGCCTATCTCATCCACCTGTTGCTGAAAGATGGTTTCGCTGTCGACGACTTCGGACGTATCTATATGGAGCCCTACAAGTATCTTAACAATTTTATCGATATGTGGTATCTGACGGTTCTCCTCTTAATCGGTGTGGTCCTCGTACTATGGGGTATAGGAACAGAAATCGTAAATCGTAAATCCGTAAATCGTAAATGTTTTGGTATTTGGCCTGCAGGCATCGGCACTGTACTCACTGTACTCGCCCTGCTGCTCAGCAGTGCCTGGAACAATACGGCTTACTATCCTTCCACCGCCGATCTCCAGTCGTCACTGACCATCCAGAATTCCTGCTCGAGTGAGTTCACACTGACCACGATGTTCTGGGTATCGCTGCTGGTACCGTTCGTGCTCGCCTACATCGTCTACGCCTGGCGTGCCATCGATGCCAAGAAACTCGATAAAGAAGAGCTCAAAAACGATCACGCTTACTAATCCAAATAGAAATCCTCCCCGCCGTTTGACGGGGAGGTTTTTTCATTTCAGGGCCTTGATGTATTGGATGAAAACTGAAAATGCTTCATCAAAAGCCTTTAAATCAAACTGGAGGGAATTGAGCTTACATAACATGGTAATAAATCGCAGGTAGAACGCATGAACTGCATCCTTGTCGCGCCAGTCGATAAAGAGGTGCTTTTTCAAATACATGGGCGCGATAACCGCCATGTTGCGTTTGATAAACCCCTTTGGCAGGATCAGGAAATGGTAGAAGCAGACCTCCACCTCGCAATAGCCACTGGCGCAAAACTGCTTAATGTCACGCATCACGGTGAGATACACGTATTTCTCATCCGTTGCTTGGGTTGTTTTCCAGTTCATCCTCATCTTCATCATCATTTAATAAGAAGTCATAGCCCATTTCCATAGTTTGGTGGTAACTGACGTCCTCATATCGATACGATGCACTTTTGTACACACTTAGCACAACGATTTCCTTTCTCACGAAAACCTCCTGGAAAATTTCCTTGAAGGCTGTTGCCAGCTCGTCGCTATGCTGAATAGAGAAATGGTCGAGCTTAGCTGTGCCGAGGGCGATGTGGCCCGTTGGCAGGTCCATATACTTGCTAGCCGACAGATTGAATTCCGGCTTCTTGGCGAAGCCTGTCACCTTTTTCTTGAACACAGGGAAAGAGGGCCAGAACTGTGCGAAGCCCTTCACAAGGATATACGATCCATCGGGAATCCGACAGTCATGCTTATATGTCAGATTATCGCCGTCACGCAGTTCGAGGGTGACACACCTGAAATGATACGCCGGTATCGTCAGTATGCCATGCGTGCACGAGTGGTTCTCGTATTTCCGCTTGAGGTTCATCTGTATCATACATCTTCCTTTCTATTAAAATATAAAGATATGTCCGCCATACTCGTTCATCGCTTCATGGCGGATTTCCTTCGACATCTGAGAGTTGGATCTGAAAGACAATGCTCTTGAAACATTCGGTGCCCCGTACTTCTCGACGAGCGCCTTCCTGCCGTTGGGGTTAATGACTATCTTTTCCATATGATATATTTTTTATGTTTCTACTTATTAGAGATTTCTGGGGCAAAGATAATGTGTTTTTCTGATAGTAGAAGCATAAAAAATGGACTGTTTTCAGGCAGTCCAGTATTAATCCAGTGAAAATCCAGTTTCAATCCATTACGGCTTACTTAATTGTCCGTGCCAGTTAGAATATTTTGATTTGTATCGCCCCGCATTGTGCAGCACACGCCACAGACCTTTCGGCGCATCTTTACAAAAACCGTCGTTTATGTAGTTCTTCAAGATGGCAATAACCTCTACGTCGGCCATGCCATCGATAGCAGCCAGAAACCGGCGTGCCATGTTTTCGGTTTTGAAATACACGCAAAGCTTCGACACGAGCACTTCGTCTTCGTTCTTGTCTGATATAACGATCGTGGGCACCGAAGTATCCTCACCCGGCCTGAGGTCATCCAGCCGCTCAAGTCTCTCCTCAAATTCGTCACTCAATTTGACATTCATTTCTTTTTTCAAGGCCATAATATCGTACTTCGTATATTTGCGCTCCCAATAAGATTTGTTTTCTGCCAGTTCTATTCGTCTCATGGAGGCACCAGCCACTGTAAACACAGAAATCTTATCACCCTCGTTGTTATTTGACTCGTCACTCTCGCCAGCCATTTTTATCTCAGGCCTATGCCGCAAGTGTGGAAACTTGCTGATAATGTCGTTCAGACTTTTATTTATTTTCTTAAAATTCATCGTCAGTCTTATTATGTTCCTTTCATTTGGCTGCAAAGATACGAATAATGAAGCAAAAAAACAAAAAATCTTAAGTGTTTTCGAGCGAGAACTTCGCATGCAACGACTCGAGTTTGAACACGAACAGAATTTTATCTTAACTGAAAAAACAAAAGATCTTAACACCAAAAACGGATAACCTTAACACGGAAGAAAAAATCTCTTAACCAGAAATTTAAAAACTCTTAACTAAAAAAACAAAAACACTTAACTGAAAAAATATTTTTACTTAACTGAAAAATATTTTATGGTAAAGATTATTTTTAAAATTTGTTAAGAGAGAAGATAAAGCCAATTAAGGCTTTATTTCTTGTAAGTTAAGGAAAAAATCTGAACTGCTATTGAAAAAATAAAAAAGAGGGTGTGTCATAACACGAAAGTGTAGTTGGCAGGCTTGCCGGTCCGCTTTTCGTAGTTCTGCTTCATCTTCTCTTCCAGCCGTGCCACACACTGGCGTTTCTTTTCCTTGGCCGCCATAAAGCGGTTCATTGCTTCTTCTTTTGTCATAATCGTCGTTATTCTATATCTTTTTGCGTTTACACACTATCTGGCTGCAAAGGTATACTTTTTCCATGAATCTATACACGGTTTTTCCATTTTTTCATCTATTGTACCTATTTAATTATTATAAAAACAAAAAAACGCCGAGATCCTTCGCTGTAAAGCAATCTCGGCGCGGGTAATGGTATGGGGGCCTACTACTTCCAAGGATTCTCGTAGTTCGACGGCAGCCTGCACTCCACCCGCCCCATGATCACGTTGTGCCTGAGATACAGCCTCCCGCCGAGGAACGCCTTGATGTCCTCGACGGTGGCATACATCTCCCGCCAGTTCTTCTTGTGCTTTTTAGGTTTCTCTTCTTCCATATCGATAAAGATTTGTCGCCACGAAGTTACATTAAGAATTGAAAATGTGCAAGCTATTTAAGCATATCAATAGTACGAATAGTAACAAAAATAGTTATAAAATCTAAAAAATCGCGGAAATGTGTAGTATAAGGTGTTGGAAAAATCGCGGAAATGTGTATATTTGTGGCGTCTAAAAATCGCGGAAACGTGTATAATCACATAAAAAGAAACTTATGAAACGTAAGATTTATGACCGTTTATTACAGTGGAAAAGGGAGTCTCAGGGTGATAGTGCGCTGATGATAGAGGGTGCGCGTCGTGTGGGGAAGAGTTATATTGTTGAAGAATTCGCCAAGAAAGAATACGATAGTTATATTCTTATTGACTTCAACAATACAACACAGCAGATGCGTGACCTGTTTGTCAATTATCTGAACGACCTCGATACGTTCTTCATGTACTTGAGCCTTTATACTGGCATTACGCTGCATCAGCGTCAATCGCTTATCATTTTCGATGAGGTTCAAAAGTTTCCTACGGCACGTGCAGCAATAAAATATCTGGTAAAAGATCATCGTTACGACTATATTGAGACGGGCTCGCTCGTCAGCATCAAAAAGAATGTGAAAGGAATTACGATTCCATCGGAAGAAGAGCCGATAGAACTACATCCCATGGACTTCGAAGAATTCCTATGGGCAATGGGTGAACAGTCGCTGATGACACTCATAAGAATGCAGTTTGAGGCAGGCAAGCCTATGGGGCAGGACATGCACCGCAAGGCCATGACTTGGCTGCGGCAATATATGATAGTAGGTGGTATGCCGCAGGCCGTACTCAAATATGCTGAAACAAAAGACTTCAATCAAGTCGACAGACAGAAGCGTCTGATTCTGAATCTTTACCGCAACGACATTCAGCAGTATGCCGAGGGACTGGAGACAAAGGTAACGCAGATTTTCGACGAAGTACCATCGCAACTGCAGCGTCATGAGAAGAAATTCCGACTGGCGGATTTGCAGAAGGATGCCCGTTATCGCGACTATGATTCAGCTTTTCTGTGGCTGGCTGATGCTAAAGTCGTGAACATCTGTTTTAATAGTACGGAACCAAACGTCGGGTTCAAACTGACAAAGGACGGCAACACTCTAAAGTGTTATATGGCCGATACAGGTTTGCTGATTAGCCACTCTTTCGATGAAAACGGCATTGTAAAAGAAGAGTTATATAAAAAACTGATGTTCGACAAGCTTGAGTTTAACGAAGGCATGCTGATGGAGAACATTGTG
>JAEETB010000135.1 GCA_016286575.1 Prevotella sp. | reverse complement strand
GATGATCTCTGCTGATGCCAGTGAACTGCTTTCTGCGGTTATTGATGCCAATCCTAAGTTCCATAAACTCTATCAAATGTATAAATTAGTCGCTTGATGAATGAATATTCACTTGCGAAACTTTAGTATATTATTAATGCAAAACGTAACGAATCGCACTGCGAAACGTTATGTTTCAACAATTTTTTGCTGAAAGTTTGGAACTTTCGGCTTTTTTACGTATTTTTGCAGCGATAAAAGTATTTTTGGTATGGGAAAAGACGAATGTATTAAATTGCTAAAGAAGTATATGGGCATACTCAAGGATAAGTATGGCATTACTTCTTTGTCGCTTTTTGGTTCTACCGCAAGGGGGGAGCAAAAGGAGGGCAGCGATATTGATTTGTTCGTTGATACAGAGACACCAAATCCCTTCCTGTTGATGGATGCAAAGGAGTTCCTGGAGAAAGAGACAGGCACACCTGTTGACATCGTCCGCAACCATCAGAATCTGAATCCTCGTTTAAGAAAACGCATTTTGAAGGATGGAATCTTTATCTTCTGAGGCAAGAGGACTCAGGGACATTATCGCCCATCACTACTTTGATGTTGATGCATCACAAATTCTGTGGATCATCAAGAATGAACTCTCGCCATTGAAGGAGGCTATTTGTTTTTTCAATGATAATAGGCTTTGCAACATATCATTTGAAATAACTTTTTGGCACATATATTTGGCAGATTGGATTTTTTGCTGTATCTTTGCAGATACCTATGTATTATAAATAAGAAAGGACGAGTTGCCCCGCCCTGGATGTTTTCACAACGGAATAATCCTTATTGTGAATAGCTGACTAAAATCAGTATCATGCTGCAAAGGTAGAAAAATTAATTGGAACATACAAATAAATCGAAATAAAAATGAAGAAAGTACTTGGCTTGGATCTTGGTGTAGGTAGTATCGGATGGTGCCTCATAGAGAAAGATGATCATAATACTCCCAAGCGTATCTTACGAATGGGAAGCCGTATTGTGCCAATTAGTTCAGACGAAGAAACTGGCTATACCAAAGGAAATGCCGTCAGTAAGAATGCTGACCGTACAGCCAAGAGAACAGCCCGAAAGTGCTATGACAGATACCAACTCAGACGCCAAGCCCTCGTTAATCTGCTAAAACGATTTGGAATGGAGCCAAATAAGAATCTCATGCTTGAGCAGACACCCATGGAATTGTGGCAGAAACGTGCTGATGCCGCTTCGAAGGAAATCACATTAGAAGAACTTGGCAGAGTGCTTCTTCATATCAACCAAAAACGTGGTTACAAGCATTCGCGTCTTAGTAATTCGGACAGCAAAGAAACGGCTTATGTTCAAGAAGTCAACAGTCGTTACGATAATCTGAAAGCAGAAGGGCTGACAGTAGGTCAACATTTTGCTGCCAAACTGAAGGAGAACGAGCAGGAATCCGCTGACGGCAAAAAGTATTATAACTATCGAATCAAAGAACAGGTATATCCTCGCCATGCCTACGAGGAGGAAGTGAAAAAAATCTTGGAGGTACAAAGCCGATACCACTCTGATGTTTTGACACCAGACGTTTGTAAGGACATTCAGGATATTATCTTCTATCAGCGCGACCTGAAATCCTGCAAGAATCTTGTTTCTCTCTGTGAATTTGAGTCTTACACCATTACAAAGAATGGAAAAGAAATAACTATCGGTCCTAAGGTGACGCCCAGAACTTCTCCGCTGGCACAACTATCCAGTATTCTTGAGACTGCCAACAATATTACGATTCGAAATAGAAGAAACGATGAACTGTATATTTCGCCAGAGCAACGAAAAGCAATAGCTGATTTCCTTGATAATCATGAGGTAATGAAATTGACAGACCTCTATAAGATACTGAACATCGGAAGGAAAGATGGATGGTGGGCAGGAAAGGCGATAGGTAAAGGTCTGAAAGGAAATACATCCAAATGTCAGATTCGAGAGGCTCTTACCAATTTGCCTAAAGAACAAGTGGATTCACTCACAGCCTTTCAGTTGGAAATTGACAAGTATGTGGATGAAGAAACTGGTGAGGTATGCAAGAGAATCAACAATACTAAGGCAGAAAAACAACCATTATACCGATTATGGCATCTGCTTTATTCCATTAAGGATAATGATGAACTGTCAGGAGCATTATGCCATTTGGGTATAGAAGATAAAGAGAGCATAGAAAAACTCTGCAAACTTGATTTCCGTACTGCTGGGTATGCTAACAAATCTGCAAAAGCTATTGGTCGTTTCTTGCCGTATCTGATGGAGGGAATGATGTATAGCGATGCATGTGAACGGGCTGGTTTTGACCATTCCAAAAGGATCAATCCTGATCGTGTTTTGCTCACACACCTTCCTCAAATCCAGAAAAACGAACTCAGGCAACCTGTGGTTGAAAAGATTCTCAATCAATTAGTCAATATTGTAAACGTTCTTCTTGAAAAGGAAGGCGCCATAGATGAAATTCGTGTAGAACTTGCCAGGGAGTTAAAACAAAGCAAAGATGAACGCAATGAGACCTTCAAACGTAATAATCAGAACGAAAGGCAGAATAAAGAATATGCAGAACGTATAAAGGAGTATGGTCTCACGCCCACAAGAAACCGTATTATGAAGATGAAAATGTGGGAAGAAAGCGAGTACACTTGCATGTATTGCGGGCAGCCTGTTAATGTGACAGAATTCCTTAAAGGCGCTGATGTTGAACGTGAGCACATTATCCCTAGAGGATTGCTATTCGATAATAGTTTCACTAATCAGGTTTGTTCCTGTCGCCGTTGCAATAGCAAGAAAGGGATGAGAACTGCTTATGACTTTATTGCTGACGATTACGGTCAGGAAGGTTTGAATGCATATATAGAGCATATCAATGATCTATTCGACAAAAAGAAAATTAGCCGTAGTAAAATGAATCGTCTGTTAGTCTCTCATAAAGCCTATATAAGCAGAAAAGTCCAAGGTAAGGAAACCGAAGAAGACAAAGAACTTTGGGAAAATTTTATCGACCGCCAATTGCGCCAAAGCCAGTATATTGCTAAGAAATCGGTAGAGATGCTTCAGCAGGTATGCAAGAATGTCTATACCACAAGTGGTAGCGTAACCGACTTTGTGCGCCATCAGTGGGGTTATGACGAACTTCTGCACGATTTGAACTTTGAACGCTTCAAGAAAGCGGGTCTTACTGCGATGGTAAAACAATTGCATTCTGGCCAGGAGGTAGAGGTGGAACGTATCAAGGACTGGACAAAGCGACTTGACAATCGGCATCATGCTGTAGATGCACTTGCCATTGCTTGTACTACACAAGGTATGATACAACGCCTTAACACCCTCAATGCCAGTCGAGATGGAATGCTCGAAGAACTTAGCAGTAAAGAACAACGCGTGGTTGATCCTGAGCGAAGCATGCTGGAGAAATGGATATTTGCCCAGCCTCATATTTCTTACGCAGAAGCAAAAAAAGAGATTGATAAGATTGTCATCTCTCAACGACCCAATACTCGTATTACTGTTCCTGGTAAACGATATGTTACTAAAAACGGCAAACGGACTTTAGCGCAGACGGGCGTTATCGTGCCACGAGGAGCCTTGCATGCCGAATTTGTGTATGGTCGTATTATGAAGCAAGAAGCCGATGGTGTCACGAAGACGCCTCAATACGTAAGAAAATATAAATTAGGTATTGGTGCTCAAGGTTTCCTGTTCAATGGAAAGGAGTTCTATAAGGAAGAATTAAAGAAGGATTCCAAGACAGGACTTTCATCTATTGTTGTAACAGACAAGATAAAAGATGTTTTAGAGAAGATTGTAGATGGTGGCATACGGCAGCGTATCTTAGAGCGGTTGAATAGAGGTTTTGAAGAAGGTACTGATTATCGAGCAAACGTAGCAAAAGCCCTTGCAAATCTCAAAAACCTTGATGAAGATCCTATCTGTTCTGATGATGCAAAGACTCGTCCCATCCGTACTGTTCGCAAATATGTCAGTTCTTCCACGATGGTAGCAGTACGCAAGGATGCTAATGGTAAACCCATCTCGTTTGTTGAACCCGACGGCAATCACCATGTTGCATTTTATAAAGATGAAAATGGTGTGATAATGGAAAGTATAGTCACCAAATGGCAGGCTGTTCAACGTAAACTAAATCATTTACCTATTATTATTGATAACCCATCGCAGACTTGGAGCGAGGTCTTAGGAAGGAACAATGTCCCTGATGAAGTGCTTCACTCACTTCCCAAAGATAGTTCTACATTCCTTCTTAGTTTGCAAATTGGAGAGGCGTTCATCATGGGAATGGAAGATGCAGATTATCTAACAGCTTTAGAGGAGAAGAATATGCGGTCATTAGCTGAACATCTTTATTTTGTACAGAACATTTCATCAAACAACTATCGTCTTCGTCGACATGTAGAATCTTCGTTTGATAAAACTGATATGAACAAAGAGGATCAAAGGTTTTTGAATATCCAAGGTATAGGCTCATTCTTTAATAGAAACCCACACAAAGTTAAAATAACGATTTTAGGTGATCTTATTGCAGATGTATAGAAAAAAGAAATCCCGCCCGAACGGCGGGATTTCGTCTATCATAATACAACTTTCTTTTTGTGAATAATCGCTTATTGAACTGTTAAACAGGGACTTAATTGTCGTCTGTTGTATATGATACGATTTTGTCAGCTATTCACAACTCGAAGGGATTACAACCCATAACCCTAAAGTTGTATATGATACGATTTTGTCAGCTATTCACAACTTCGACCCGCAGGCCCTCGGTTTCTCTTACGTTGTATATGATACGATTTTGTCAGCTATTCACAACTTCATGTTCGTGGCGATCCATGCAGAGATGTTGTATATGATACGATTTTGTCAGCTATTCACAACTGTATTTCAATCGCTATCACACTTTTTGTGTTGTATATGATACGATTTTGTCATTATGTCAAAGAACGTCGCTGCAAAAATACGCATTATATTTGGATTCTCAAAATTCTATTAGCATTATTTTCATTATCTAAAGTTTCATATAAAGGCAAAAAATGCTCGAATCTTTAAAATTAAAGGAAAATTTGAAAATACAAAATCGGACATTATGAGACATTTTAACCCAAGTAAAGATTTTAAAACGAAAAACAACACTTTGTTTGTAGGTATGTAAGCATTATTTTACTATATTTGCAAACAAATACATGAATATGAGTGGAAATGGACAACGAAAGAAAGCTTTTCTAATAGAGAAATACTGCAAGAAGACTTCAGAGATACATTTTGTGTCGTCTGAAGGTAGAGATTTCCAAATAATGGATGCGTTTATCTGTCCTCTATGCCTTAATGCAATTAAGAAAAACGATATTGATATTATCACACTTGAAGATGTCCCCCCAAAATCAGTAGGAGGGAGTCCAAAGCTTATAACATGTAAACCTTGTAACAATGTTGTTGGTGGTAAAATCGAATCCTTTTTACATAACGAATTACTATTAGCTCACTTGCTGAAAAATCCAGAGGATATACCTTTTAAGTCAGAATATACTTTGAATGGAGTTAAAATTCAAGGAAGGTTTAAAATAAAGTCAATTGAGAACCATGAAATACAATGCTCTATCGATTCTAATGATATAAACAATTACCCAGTCTTTACTCAAGAAATGGATCATAATTGGGATGGATCGAATCTAGAGATAAAATACGATCTTACAAGCGTTAAGAGAAATGATGAATATGCGAATTTATCAATACTTAAATCTGCCTATTTGCTTGCATTCGCGAAGTTGGGGTATATGTACATTCTTAATGACAATCTAGACCCTATAAGAGATCAATTACATAATCCAGATAAAAATATCCTAAGGAATTCATTTTTAGTTGCAATGGGTGTCGAAATTTTGCAAGACCTAGAAGATGGAGTATATTATGGTTTTGTAGAAAACATATACTGTGTTTTAGTTGTAATGACTTTCAAATTGAAGAAAAAGAATGCCTTAAAACATCGGGCAGTAGTTGCATTACCTACACCAGAAGCAAAAGAGTCTTCTCTTTATTCTCAACTATCAAGAATGCCTAACAATAAGAAGATAAGTATTAAAAAGGAAGCTGAAGAATTACCTTTAGAACCAATTCATGAAAAGTTTGAATTGAAATCCATTGAATAGACTAATGATTTGAAGAAGACGTAGGGCACTTGAACCTTGATAGGGGGGTAGTGTCCCACGGTCCTCATAATCTTCATATGTCAATGTACATCATTATAACTCAAAAATGTCATTTCTTTATTATCTTTTTAACAACCTTACCATCTTCATTTCTCAAGATGTTTAGTCCATTTTGTGGTTGAGAAAAACGTTTTCCATCAATTGAATAATAGTACATTTTTTCGTTTTTATTATATGGAATTCCATTCATTCCTGTAGGTATTGGGTCATCTTTTTTTATGGCTACTATTTTTTTAAAGTCTTTCCATACAGCCGCATTCTTGTATTCGTTTATAGATGCCTCTGGAACATGAAGAGTTACTTCGTCCGTCCACCCAAAAGCAACATAACCTGCTACAGGAACATGTTCTGCATAACAATAAACATCCTTTAATTCATCTGCATAAGGATGAAAAGCTTCTTGCTCGATAAAATTGACTCCATTTCCTATTATAATAGTTTTAACTTTTTTGCATTCAAAGAATGCATTTTGTCCGATAGATATTACACTGTTTGGAATATTAATAACCTCCAAATTATGGCATCCATAGAAAGCACTTGTTTCTATATATTTAACTCCTGCTCCTATTTTTAAAGAAGTAATATTGGGACACCCGCTAAAAGCACCATCCTCTATTGTAATTACAGAGTTTGATATAGACACTGATTTCAAATTTTTGCAGCTAAAAAAAGAGTTTGTCTCAATTCTATTAACCGTTTCTGGTATAACTATGGATTCTAAGCCTAAGTATCCCATAAAAGTATATCGTTTTACAACTTCAACGCCTTCAGGTATAATAAGATCCTTAATCCTTTTTCCTTCTACATAAATATTACTAGTCCCATAAAGTGGATACCCCATAAGAACAATGTCACACCACGCTCTCAAATCGTTTATATAAACATCAGAAAAGGAGGACGGAAATAGACATTGCATTTCTTTTATTGCTTTTCCAAATGTGATAGTTTTAATACTTGAACATCCATTAAAAAATTGAGGATTTAGAAAAGTTACCCCATCCCCGATAACGAGGTTCTCTAAACTGGCACAACCTTTAAAGATTTCACTTCCTATCTGATTTACTTTATCGGGCAAAATTAGTGATTTTAAATTCGTGCAATCCATAAAGGCAAAACTACCTATTTTTTCCACATTAGGTCCAATCTTAATTGAATCGAGATTAGAACAACCTTCAAAACAATTAGATCCAATACTAATAACCTTCTCGCCTATCTCTACAGACTTAAGATCTATACAAAACCGAAATGCTCCAGGATAAATCGTTGTTACCACATATTCTTTATTATCATATTTAACAACTTGAGGGATGACTATGTTTCCAGAATAATTAGCAACAAAATTTTTGGTTACCTTAGCTTCATTGGTTGTTTCATCAAATTCATAATATATCCCATCTACCAATTGTGATTTGGCAAATAAAGATACAAAAATGAATAATGTAAAAATAATATTTCTCTTCATAATTGCTATATTATTACTTCTTATCGGATACCACTAATTCTACATACATTATAATTTATTCCTTCAAAAGAAATGAACCCTGGGGATAATGATGTCTCCTTCATAATTATTTGGATTTCTTCTCACATAAGTGCTATTTTTTGTATGTAATAAATTCCATCAATTTGAATTGGATCAGGGTCTTTAGCAAATACCATAAGTGGTATTTGCATCAAAATAAAGTAAAGATATAAGCTTTCTCATATAGACTGTTTTTAATTACTATGTGCCTGCAAAGATAGTGATAATTTCTGAAATAAAAAGCATAAGGTGGAGTTTTTTCGTTTTGCGACATGAAATCGAGTCTCATATGCAGTTTGTCGCAAATCAGAGTTCGCGTCGCAACAAGTTGGAGAAGAAATGGGTGGATTATTTGGAATCTGCTCAAATTCCCTTTACCTTTGCAGCAGATTTAAGATTCATACATAAGTTATAGTTAAACAATTTGAGTTAGTTTTTTCTTCATATTTAGCTTTGTTTTGGTTAGTAATCGCATTGGGCCCGCTGAGAGAGCGAGCCCAATGTGGTTTTGGTGACTGAAAGGTGGGTCAAGTGTCAATCCCCGTGACCAATAGTGACCCTATCGAGTAATGTGTGTCGTAGTGACAGGCCATTGAT
>JAEETB010000134.1 GCA_016286575.1 Prevotella sp. | reverse complement strand
TCCATTTGCTTGTCTGGTATAGTCAGGATGTCATGACGCATGAAATTGTTATCATCGTCATAGACAGGATGCATGATGTATCGTAATGGCTGCAGTTCCTTTTTTGTCATCTTGAGCTCAGTTATCACCTGTTGGCTTGAATGCACAAAGATCAAATTACGGATAGCTGGTTTCAACTCACGATGACGAGGATGCTTCCCTTTAATCGGTTCATAATGCATCGGAATAAAACTCTCAATTCCTATCGTATCGAGATAATCCTTAGCAAGCATCTCACGCGAATACGTGACACGCATCGGAAACCAATGAATTTTGTCTGTTTGCATCATTATTGACGAATTAAGACAAGACAAAGAAGGGGGACACCGCTCCTCTGATTACGGTGAAAAATAGTTTCTGTTCCATCAAGTACAGTATTCATATTGCACTGACTTTCAGCGACATCTGAGTACCGGCACCACTCCTCATCTTGTCTTTAGAACCATCCTTTTAGGATGAGATACATGGTTTTTCGGCACAAAGTTACAAAGATTTCTCGACAATCAGCAAAAACAAAGGTATAATTTCACAAAAAAATATCTAGAAAGTATGGTTATTCAGAAAAAAACTGTAACTTTGCCACGACAAAAGACGATTGAACATTCATGAAACTAGCTAGAATTACTATTTTTACCAGCATGGTGCTGACTCTGTGCTTTTTAAGCACAGTAATTCGTGCTGCTAACAAAAAAATATGTGTTCTTGCTGACATACATGTTATGGCTCCAACACTGCTTGATAATGAAAACAATAAGGAATGGCAGGAGTATCTGAAGACCAGCAAGTCGATGGTAGACTTGAGTGTTCCTATATTTGATGCTATCATAAACAGAATTATTCTTGAAAAACCAGATCTGCTCCTCATCGTTGGAGACCTGACAAAAGACAGCGAAGTGGAAAGTCATGATTTCGTATTAAATAAGTTGACAAAATTCAAACAGGCGAAAATACCCGTTTATGTTATTCCGGGTAACCATGACAGAGGTTGGATGCAACATGCACTCAAGTATCAGAATGACACTTGTACAGTTGCAGAAACCATCGACAATGATGGCTTCGAAAAGCTATATGTAGACTATGGTTATGGGGCTGACACCGATAGGTACGGCTCAACTCTTAATTACATGGTAGAGCCTTTCCCAGGACTAACCGTTATCTGTATAGATTCTGGCATTTGGTGCACATTTAGGGAAGGTAGTATAGATTGGGTTTGTGAGAAAGCAAAAGCTGTTCAGGCAAAGGGCAATCAAGTGTTAGTCATGATGCACCATATGCTCATGCCACATTATTATTATCAGAATAATATCTTCGAGCTTTCTATTCCCACTGATTATCCTGATATCCGTGAGAAATTCATGCAAGCTGGTATCAAGGTTGTACTGTCAGGACATTCACACACATCTGACATCACACGTTATATCGATGCTTCTGGAAGAGAACTGTATGATATATGCACAGGGTCACCGATCTCCTACCCATGCGATTATAGAATATTGACTTTCGATGACACTTTCTCCAAGCTTTCCGTTACAACAAAATCCTTGACAGCTCTCAGCGGATATCCTGATTTCCCATCATATGCTAAAGAACGTCTGAAGGAATCTGTCAAGAACTGGACTCAAAAGTGGTTAGCAGAGAAAATTGGCGTTGAATATGATGATGATGAAGAATTTGGAAGTAACAACCTAATGATTAATGTCATTTCACAGGCTTTGTCAAATTCATTCACTATCCATGCCGAAGGCAATGAACCTCAGAACCCTGAATCAGAAGAAGCTGTTCAGATCTTTGAAGACCTTCTGTATTATATGAAGCAACACAATTTTAGCAATGCAGAGATTATTGAGAATATCAGCCTCTCCATGAAAAGTATTCTTGGTGATTATCCATCTGAAAATGATAAGTACAATATTGTAAACGACCGTACGTTGACAATCCAGATGCCCTCTCTTGCAGATGGAATAGAAGAAATCAGAAACAATGAGTCTAAAAATTCTTTTTGGTATTCACTTGAAGGCATCCAATTATCTGAGAAGCCCCAACATCCTGGTATATATATCTACCAAGGACACAAGCATATTATTAAATAGAATTAAATAGACAAAAAAGCCCCGCTGGTTGTTACCAACGGGACATTGTGTTATAATAAATAATGATGCCTTACAGCGTGATTAATTATTAATTGTTTATTGATTTAAAAAAGTTTCTGATTTAAGCCTCTGCGGGTGCCTCTTCTGCCTCAAGCTCCTCCTCAACTTCCTCAACTGCATCAGCAGCAGCGGCGGCGGCAGCCTTAGCATCAGCAGCAGCCTTGATAGCAGCCTCTGCCTCAGCAGCAGCCTTCAGCTCAGCAGCATTCTCAGCAACTACCTTCACAGGAATCTCAACAGTTACCTCCTTGTGGAAGTGAACGAGAGCAGTATAGTCACCCAGCTTCTTGGCATCCTTCATGGTGATAATCTTGCGATCAACCTCCTTGCCAAGTTTTGCAAGCGCCTCAGCTACCTGAGCAGCACCAACAGAACCATAGAGCTGACCTGTTGCACTAACCTTAGCGGCAATCTCAAGAGCTACACCATTCAGAACAGCAGCTTTCTCCTCAGCAGCAGCCTTCTGTGCAGCCAACTTGTGAGCCTGCTGCTTCAGGTTCTCTGCCAGGATCTTCTTTGCCATTGGCGAAGCAATAACACCCTTACCCTGAGGAATCAGGTAGTTACGGCCATAGCCAGACTTTACATTCACGATATCGTTCTTGAATCCCAGACCGATAATATCTTCTTTCAGTATAATTTCCATAATCTTGCGTCCTCCTTAATTATTTCATCAAATCGGTTACGTAAGGCAGCAGGGCGATTTGGCGGGCACGCTTAACAGCCTGAGCCACGCGACGCTGGTACTTCAGAGATGTTCCGGTGATGCGACGGGGAAGAATCTTACCCTGCTCATTAAGGAACTTCTTCAGGAACTCGGGATCCTTGTAGTCAATGTACTTGATACCGCTCTTCTTAAAACGGCAGTACTTCTTCTTCTTCGTATCGATAGAAGGAGCGTTCAAATAACGGATTTCACTTTGCTCTGCCATAGTTTAAGCCTCCTCTTTTTTACCAAGCTTTGCACGACGCTTCTCGGCGTACTCTGCAGCATACTTGTCAAGTTTAACTGTCTGGAAACGGATTACCTTCTCGTCACGACGGAAAGCGGTCTCCAGTGTCTTAATCACTTCTGGCTCAGCCTTGAACTCTATCAGGCAGTAGAAACCTGTAGATTTCTTCTGAATAGCATAAGCCATCTTCTTCAGTCCCCAGGCCTCTTCGTTGATGATCTCTGCACCCTTATCGGTCAGGACCTTCTTGAATTTTGCGGCCGTTTCCTTCATCTGTTCATCAGACAAAACGGGAGTTAAAATGAAAACGGTTTCGTATTGATTCATACTACGTTAAAATGATAAATTAATAATGTTTTTGCTTAAAGCGGGTGCAAAGGTACAACTTTTATTGTAGATTGAAGATTGCGATACAAAGATTACCCCAATCTTTAACTAAATTTAATACTTTTCGGTCCTTTTCTGTGTCCTGACATGCAATAATACACCTATTACAATAATAAAGAAGCCTCCCAATAATACTAGATTACTGGTAGTCCATCCAAGAAGATAGCTGATGATTAAAAGGATGGCGCCAGTAAGAACCAGCGCCAGCCCTATGTATGGTTTAAGATGCATCTTACTCCTCCTCAGGGGTAATCAGTTTATAACCCTTGCCATGAATGTTGATAATCTCAATCTGTGAGTCATCCTTGAGATGCTTACGTAGTTTGGTAATGTAAACATCCATCGAGCGGGCATTGAAATAATTGTCATCAATCCAGATGGTCTTCAAGGCAAAGTCGCGCTGAAGAATCTCGTTGGCATGACTGCAAAGCAAAGCCAACAGTTCATTTTCCTTCGTAGTCAGTTTCGTCTGCTTATCACCAATAATCAGCAGTTGCTTCTGGGTGTCGAAGGTAAACTTACCGATGTGATAAAGTGTAGACTCCTTACTCTTCTTGCCCTTTGTACGACGTAAGATTGCCTCAATACGGAACACGAGTTCTTCCATTGAGAAAGGTTTGGTGATATAGTCATCAGCTCCCAGCTTGAAACCTTCAAGTATATCCTCTTTCAAAGTCTTGGCTGTCAGAAAGATGATAGGCACATCAGCATTGGCAGAACGGATCTCCTGAGCCAAGGTGAAACCATCCTTCTTAGGCATCATCACGTCGAGCACGCAAATATCGAATTTTGTCTTGAGGAAAGCCTTGAAGCCTGCCTCACCATCAGCACAGAGTTCTGCACTAAAGCCTTTAGCCTGCAAATACTCACGAAGCAACATTCCGAGGTTCTCATCATCCTCGCAAAGCAAGATTTTCAACTTTTCTTCCATAATCGTTCTTTATAATTAATTTGTTAATACTATGAATTATCTTCTTCCAGAATTGGCAATGACACTGTAAAGGTAGTGCCCTTTCCCAACTCACTTTCACACTTGATTTCACCTTCATGTAAGGTAATAATCTTCTTTACATAAGCCAGTCCGAGACCGAAGCCTTTCACATCATGTACATTACCTGTATGAACACGATAGAACTTATCAAATATTTTCTTGACATTCTCCTTCTTGATTCCAAGACCAGTATCACGAATACTGAAGCACAAGCGCCCTTTGTCATTCCAGGTCCTTATATAAATATCAAGCGGTTGCTCTGGCTTACGATATTTCACCGCATTGTCCATCAGATTTGTGATGGCATTCTGAAAATGCACCTCATCTACGAAAATGGCTGAATCCACTGCTTCAATCTCAGTATAGATCTTACCACCTGTATGTTCAACTCTAAGGGAGAAACTTGAGGCGACTGACTCCAGTAGCTCATTGAGATCCAATTCTTTCTTCTTAAACGTTGCAGTCTGCTTGTCGAACATCGACATTTGCAACACTCTCTCCACGAGGAAACGCAGACGCTTCGACTCGTCATTGATGACACCACCTAAATGGCTGAGCATCGAAGGACTCTTGGTAACCGAGTCGTCATTCAGCATCTGAGCTGCCAAAGAGATACTTGAGATTGGCGTCTTCAACTCGTGGGTCATGTTGTTAATGAAGTCGTTCTTAATCTCATTATAACGCTTCTGACGGAACACGACCACTATCGTAAAGATAAATGTAATCAGAAGTACAACCGTAAACACCATAGCAGGGATCATAAACCTGACACTCGAGAAGATATAGGAACTCATGTCAGGAAAATGAATTTTAACAACACCCATCTTTGAGGAAGGGTCATTACGGAACAAGGTTTGCTTGTAGGTATACTCTTCACCTTCATCAGTATAGTCAGGGCAACGATAAATTTCACGTCCGTCAGCAGTCTCAACACGGAAATGGTAAGGAATATTGATACCATTGTTCATCAACTCTGCACGAATGTCCTGATCCAACAACTTGAAGTTGATTCGCTCTTTCAACGGCTTGTCTGAAGCCGTATAAAGAATATTGTAAACCACCTCGTCGAGCAGGGCTTTCTGATAAACATAACGATTACGCACAATCTCCTGAAGAGACTTCGAGGCCTCTGAAATAGAGTTTTTATCCGTCCTCAGAATCATGGCTTTGGGAACATTCGCAGGCTTAATGGCAAAAGTCTTCAGTTCAAAACTTGAATAAACCGTCCCGTCATCAGCCGCTACGGCAAACTGATGACTATGCTTAATCGTTCCGTCAAGTCCGTCAATCATCATGGAATCCTGCTTGAAGGCCTTGCGTTCTGTCTCTTTCACATCTTTCTCCAGATAACGCAATGTCTCATTCATCTCCAGATTACGCGAAGCCTGATATAGACTACGATTGACAGACTCATCGAACTGTTCCTTCTTCATCTTTGCCATCTCCTCGATATACGAGATCTGCAGAAGAAGGAGTCCCACGAACGAGAGTCCCATGACTATTGCTATGATCCAAATCGTACTTTTCTTCATATTGGTGACAAAGGTAACTGATTTCTTAAAAAAGTTCGCCTATTATGTTAATTATTTAATCCGAATTTGAAGATTTTAACATAATTCATAAAATCTAATTAAATATAAACAACCAATTAACAAACACACAAAAAACATTAAATGTCTCTTGATAACCAACCTCGCATGAAGCTTTCTTGCCACTTAATCAATATTATCAATAATAGTAAGAGTGGAGCAATCATGCCCCACTCTTTCCTTTTATCAATGTGTTGAAGATTATCGATTAATCCTCTTCCTTCATCTCCTCCTCATGCTGCTTGATGAGAGCCTGCTGGATATCGTTCGGAACAAGCTCGTAGCTTGAGAAGCTCGTCGTGAACGAAGCACGTCCACCAGTCAGAGAACTCAGGGCAATAGAGTAGCTTGAAAGCTCCTTGAGAGGAATCTTAGCACTCAGTTTCTGATAGCCTGCCTCTGAATCCATACCCATGATGATAGCACGACGACCCTGGAGGTCAGACATCACATCACCCATATAGTCTGCAGGAACAAGCACCTCAAGATCGTAGATAGGTTCAAGAACCTTTGGACCTGCCTCCTTGAAGGCTGCGGAGAAGGCGTTACGAGCTGCGAGCATGAACGAAAGCTCGTTAGAATCAACTGGGTGCATCTTACCATCGTAAACAATCACGCGAACGTCACGGGCATAAGATCCTGTCAGAGGTCCCTGCTCCATGCGCTCCATAATACCCTTCAAGATAGCAGGCATGAAGCGGAGGTCGATAGCACCACCAACGACTGAGTTGATGAATACGAGCTTGCCACCCCACTCGAGGTCAATCTCTTCCTTACCCTTGATGTTCATCTTGAACTCCTGACCATTGATCTTGAATGATGTAGGATCAGGCATACCCTCTGTATAAGGCTCCACAATCAGGTGAACCTCACCAAACTGACCTGCACCACCAGACTGCTTCTTATGACGATAGTCAGCACGTGCCATCTTCGTGATAGTCTCACGATAAGGAATCTTTGGCTCGATATACTCGATCTGGATCTTCTCGTTGTTCTCCATACGCCACTTCAAGGTGCGCAGGTGGAACTCACCCTGTCCATGAACGATAATCTGACGGAGCTCCTTCGACTGCTCAACAACCCATGTGGGATCTTCCTGACGCATCTTCTGAAGAGCAGCCATCATCTTCTCGGTCTCAGCCTCGTTAACAGCCTTGATGGCACGAGAGAACTTTGAGTTAGGATATTTGATGAAGTCGAACTTATTATCTGTATCCTTGCCATTCAGGGTGTTACCCGTCTTGACATCCTTCAGCTTCACGGTACAGCCGATATCACCAGCCTTCAGCTCGTCAACCTGAATACGGTTGGCACCTGCACAAGCATAAAGTGTACCAATACGCTCCTTAGAGCCACGATCAGCATTGGTCAGATCATCACCACTCTTCACAACACCACTCATTACCTTGAAGTACTGAACCTCACCGATATGCGGCTCAACACCAGTCTTGAAGAAATAGAGAGAGGTGGGAGCAGAAGCATCGGCAGGAACGTCCTTACCAGCTGCATTCTTGACGACTGGCATCTCGCTGACGAAGGGAACCACGTTGCCGAGGAACTCCATCAGACGGCGAACACCCATGTCGCGACCAGCGCAGACACAGAATACGGGGAAGATAGAACGTGTAACAAGACCCTTGCGGATACCCTCACGCATCTCGTCCTCTGTCAGGTCCTCACTCTCGAAGAACTTCTCCATCAGGGTGTCATCACCAGCAGCAGCAGCCTCTACAAGAGCAGCCTTCATCTCCTTGGCCTTATCCAACTGATCGGCAGGAATCTCTTCGATAATGGGAGCACCACCTTCGGGCTTCCAAGAATACTTCTTCATCAACAGTACGTCGATGACACTGTTAAAGCCTGCGCCTGTAGCGATAGGATACTGAACGGGCACGCAGTTCGGACCATAAACTTCCTTCAACTGACCCAGAATCTGATCGAAGTCGCAGTTGTCGCGATCCAACTGGTTAACTAGGAAGATCACGGGCTTCTTCAGCTTCTCTGTGTTGCGGAATGCGTTCATCGTTCCTACCTCAGGACCATACTGGCCATTGATAAGGATAACGGCCTGATCGGTGACGTTCATAGCAGTGATAGAACCACCTACGAAGTCATCTGAACCTGGACAGTCGATGATGTTCAGCTTCTTGTTATTCCACTCTACATGAAAAACAGTTGAGAACACGGAGTAGCCATATTCCTGTTCAACAGGGAAGTAGTCGCTCATCGTGTTCTTACTCTCTACGGTACCACGGCGCTTGATAATGCCGGCTTCGTAAACCATTGACT
>JAEETB010000133.1 GCA_016286575.1 Prevotella sp. | reverse complement strand
GACCACCTGTTATCCTACAGTTGAAAACTTTCTTTTACCAATAACTAAAAACCTAAAACTATAAATATTACTACTAACCTAAAACAATCTATTAACCTTTTGACGATGCAAAGGTACGACGATTTTTCTGTTCTTGCAAGACTTTTTGTATTTTAAGTGTACAAATGCCATTCATTCTTGACTTAAATCAAGTGATTGTGTACGCAAACACATAAAATAATGCTATAAAGCCCTTTTTTCTTTGGTTTTTTACGCACTTATTCGTACCTTTGCAATATCAATCGGAAAGACGGGATGAAAATACTGATAGTGAATACGAGCGAAAGGACGGGTGGGGCTGCTGTTGCTGCCAATCGTCTGATGAAGGCATTGAACAATTATGGTGTCAAGGCGAAGATGTTGGTGCGCGATAAGGATACCGATGCTCTGACTGTGTCTGCGCTCCCGCCATCTCCCCGTTTGCGATGGAATTTCCTTTGGGAGCGGTTATGCATATACTTTAAGACGCACTTCTCGCGTCAGCATCTTTTTGAGATCGATATTGCCAATACTGGATCTGATATTACCCGTCTTCGTGAGTTTCAGGAGGCAGACATCATTCATCTGCATTGGATTAATCAGGGAATGCTCTCGCTGAGTGGCATCCAGAAGATCCTGCGCAGTGGGAAACCCGTCGTGTGGACGATGCACGACATCTGGCCTGCGACGGCCATCTGTCATGTGACGTTGGATTGCCGTAGCTTCACTTCGAAGTGTTGTCGTTGTCGTCTGTTGCCTGGCGGAGGCTCTGCCCACGATTTGGCGGACAGTGTCTGGCAGAAGAAGCAACGGATGCTGGAGGGTGAGAACATCTCCTTTGTAGCCTGCAGCCGTTGGCTGGAGTCGGAGGCGAAGAAGAGTGCCCTGCTGGAAGGTCAGAAGATAACGAGTATCCCCAACCCGATAGACACCCATATATATAAAAGAGGTGTGAAGGAGGAGGCCAGGAAGCGTTTGGGCTTGCCTCTCGACAAGCGGCTTATCCTCTTTGCCTCGCAGCGTGTGACGACTGAAAACAAGGGTATGCGCTATCTCATCGATGCCTGCTGTCACCTGAACACAGGGGATCAGACCCCGTATGCACTGGTAATCCTGGGTGGACATGCTGAAGAGGTGGTGGCACAGCTGCCTTTGGAGGCTTATCCCTTGGGCTATGTCAACGACGAGAAGCGTATCGTCGAGGTGTATCAGGCTGCTGATGTCTTTGTGCTGCCTTCGCTCTCAGAGAATCTGCCTAACACGATTATGGAGGCGATGGCCTGCGGTGTACCCTGTGTGGGCTTCAAGGTGGGAGGCATCCCTGAGGAGATCGACCACCAGCGCAACGGTTATGTGGCTGCCTATCGCGATGCAGAGGATCTGGCACGTGGTATCCGTTGGATCCTGACGGAGGCTGATTATGAGTCGTTGAGCCAGAATGCCGTTGAGAAGGTGGTGCGCAACTACTCGCTGCAGAGTGTGGCCATGAGGTATCTCGAAGTGTATCAACAGGCGATGGCCTTCAAACACTATAAGCTATGATCAGGATTACCTATGTGACGGTGACGTATAATGCCGCTGGGTTGCTGCAGCGCACACTCGACAGCGTGCTGCAGCAGGATTATCCTGAGCTGGTGCATCTGATTATCGACGGTGCCTCGACGGATGATACGCTGCAGATGGTCGATGCCTATATCGAACGTTCGAATGCCGCGGAGAACGGTCATCGTATTCAGGTGATGTCTGAGCCTGATAAGGGTATTTATGATGCGATGAACAAGGGTTTACGCAGTCTCGACGGTGACTATGTGTGTTTCCTGAATGCGGGTGATTTCCTGCCTGCCGCTGATACTGTTTCCCATATCGTCGAGATGCTCAATGGACAACTCCCAGCTGTGCTTTATGGAGATACGGATATCGTCGATGGTGAGGGGCGTTTCTTGCACCATCGTCGTCTGAGTCCGCCTGAGAAGTTGTCGTGGAAATCTTTCCGTCAGGGTATGCTGGTATGCCATCAGGCCTTCTATGCGCGAACGGATTTTGCTATTGCCACCCCATACGACATCCAATATCGTTATTCAGCCGATGTGGATTGGTGCATCCGTGTGATGAAGGCGGCTGCCAAGGAGAATGTGCCCTTGCAGAACCTGAAGATGGTGGTGGTGAACTATACGGAAGAGGGACAGACAACACTTCACCACCGTGAATCGCTTTGGGAGCGCTATCGGGTGATGGAGCGTCATTATGGCCGCCTTCAGACATTCCTGTTACACTGTTGGTTTGTCGTCCGTTCTGTGATAAAATAAATAAATCCCCGCCAACTGACGGGGATTCATTGTTATCTGATGATGATCTTCTTGTTATTGATTATGTATACACCCTTGTCGAGTCCGTTGAGGGCTTCACTGCCGTTCTTGGCTGAGCGGATCAGACGTCCGTCGAGGGTATAGACCTTGACGTCGCTGTAAACTTCAGTCTTGGCAGACTTGATGGCTGTGGCAGAAACGACTCCTTGCAGACCTTCCTCGTTGTAATAGCCTCCATTGGTAAAGGCGAGATCAGCTGTCTGATTTGTACCGTCGTTGAAGATGATACCCTCGTTGGTACTGCTTTGGCTCTTGCGGTCGCTTGCTTTGTAGGTCCACTTCCAAACGGAGTTGCCCTTGCTGTCTTCGCCGAGTTTCTCGCAGTCCACGCCAGGCCATGTGTTGGTGGTGTAGTTGTACTGTTTGTCCCAGCGCCAACACTTAATCTGACTTCCCCAGTTCTTGGGAGCCACGAAGAATGCGCAGGTCTCGCCTTCACTGATGGTGCAGAAGGAAGGTATCTCTACAGGCGTGTTGTCCTCTGGGTTCTCGTCAGCCTCAGTGATGGCTTTCATCGCTGTCAAGTCTACATCCTTGTTGGCATAGACCTGAAAGTTTTTGCCCTCGATAGCCAACGTCCACAGATCTACAGGATTGGCGAAGGTGATTTCTCCTACAGGTCCCAGATGGAGTCGCAAGCTACCCTTCGAACCCTTGACGACAAGCAGGAATCCACCTCCGATGGTTTCGGCAGAGACAATCTCACTCTCGTTGGTGATGCCAGCAGCCTTACGCAGGGCGATGAGGCGCTTCAGGGTACCCTTGTTCGACTGCCAGTGCTTCAGGAAGAGACAAGGTGTGCCTGGCATCGCGAGGATATAGGCATTGGCAGCACAGATGTTACTTCTGAGTTTATTATTGTCGCGATAGGTATCGTGATTGTCCACGAAGGTTACGCTGTAGCGCTTGTAGGCGTTATCGTTGCTGAGCATGGCTTTCGTCAGGTCATTCCAGTTCCCCCCGCCAAAGGCTGAGTTGATGTTGTACTTCATGGGGAAGTCGAAAGCTGCACTCTGGATCTTGCCATCGACCTTTGTGCCGTTGATCCAATTGGTCACCACCGTCTTATTACCATCCCAGCACTCGCCTACGCTATAGGTGGGATTGGCAGAGGTGTTGTACATACCCGTATATTTGGAGTCGAAACCTTTCACCATATCATAGCGGAAGCCCACGTATCCCAGTTCCTTCAGAAGGAAGTCGAGATAGGTCTTCACGTTCTTCTGAACCGTCTCGTTGGTATGGTCCAGATCGCGATAGCCGTCGAAGTTATCACCCGTATCCTTGGCTCCGGTGGTCTTGTAGCCATTATTGTTACACTCGTCATTGCTGCAGATGCCCGAGAAGTTGGTGTTATCCCACGTGATACTGTAGTTGCCTGAGGTCTCATCAGGGAAATCCACCCAGGTTGTGAGACCGTTCTTGTGGTTGATGACCACATCCTCGATGATGCCAGTACCCTTGTCGCTGAAGGTCTTGATCATCTTCTTCAGTTCGTCTTGTGTTCCCCAGCAGGAGTTATGGTCGAGCCAGAAGCAGGGGTCATAGCCCATCGTCTGTCGCTTGGTGTGATAATAGTCAGAGGTCTTTCCGCTCTGGGGTATCCAAATGAGGTCGAAGTACTGCGACATGTCATCTGCCTGTTTCTCCAACACGGTCCACTTCGAGTCGGCATAGCCGTCCCAGTAGAATCCTTGTAGCATCACGCCGCCATAGTTCTGCGGCCATCCCTGTGCCATCGTGACGACGGCTGTCAACAGGGTAATCAGGGTCATAGTCAGTTTCTTCATATCAGTATAGTAAAATTAGTCCAGCAATACCCGCATAACAGATCATGTGGATGGGATTGATCTTCAGATAGCCCGTGCCGAAGGCCGTAGCAGCGAGGAGGGCACAGCTGATATAGAACTGCCAAGGATTCTCCATAGGGGTCGAGAAATTCTCTTTGTTGCAGAGCAGCAGGGTAGCAGCGGCGAGCAGTCCTACAACGGTGGGGCGCAGCGCCTTGAATACCGACTGTACCAGTGGGGTGTTCATATACTTCATGAACAGTTTACTGATGAGGATCATCAGAATGAGGGAAGGCAGCACCAGAGCGAAGGTGGCAGTGGTACTACCCAGTATGGCCATCATATCACCATAGCCCGCATTGTGGATGGCAGTATAGCCGCAGTAGGTGGCTGAGTTGATGCCGATAGGGCCTGGTGTCATCTGCGAGATGGCTACGATATCGGTAAACTCTGCCGTCGAGAGCCAATGATGGGTCTCCACCGTCTCATGCTGGATCAGTGATAGCATACCATAGCCGCCACCGAATCCGAAGAGTCCGATCTCGAAGAACGTGATGAATAGCTTCAGGAATATCATGGGCCTTAACTCCGTTTTTGATTACGTAAGTCGTTCTCCAGAACGATTCTACCATAGGCATAGCCAGCGATGGCCGCTATGATGATGACATAGATCGGCGAGAAGCCGAACTTCCAGATGAGCAGTGCCACGACGATCGGGATCCAGAAGGTGTACCAGTTCAACTTCGCACGCTGTGCCAGGCGGAATGTAGGTACAGCGATTAGGGCCACGACAGCAGGACGGATACCGCGAAAGATAGCAGCCACCACCTTGTTATCCTCAAACTGTTTGAAGAAGATGGCGATGGCAAGGATAATCAGGAAGGAGGGTAGGGCTGTACCAAAGGCTGTAGCGATGGCACCACGCACCTTGCGCAGCTTGTAGCCGATAAAGATGGCGATGTTGATAGCAAATACACCTGGACAGCTCTGGGCAATGGCAATCAGGTCGAGCATCTCGTCCTTATCTACCCAGCGGTGCTTGTTCACCACTTCTTCCTCAATCAAGGGAATCATGGCATATCCACCCCCCAAGGTGAAGATGCCAATCTTAAAGAACGTCTTGAATGATTCCCAGTAGATATTCATTTTTACCTTTTGCTATTTAACCTTTTCTTCCACCCAGCGGCGTGCATTGACGAAGGCCTCAATCCAAGGTGTCACCTCGTCTTGACGGCGATCAGCGGGATACCAGGCATTCTGCCAGGGGTAGAAGGCGCGCTCCAGGTGAGGCATCATGCAGAGATGACGACCATCCTCTGAGCAGATACCTGCCACGTTGTAGTCTGAGCCGTTGGGATTGGCGGGATAACCAGCGTAGTTGTACTTGGCAATCACGTTATAGGCACTCTCAGCCTCTGGCAATGAGAACTTACCCTCTCCGTGAGCTACCCAGAGACCCAGTTTCGAACCGCTCAACGAACCGAACATCACGCTGTTGTTCTGAGGAATATCAAGGCAGATGAACTCGCTCTCGAACTTGTGTGAGTCATTGTGCAGCATCTTGGCACCCTTAGCACCTGTAAGGCCGAGTTCCACCATCAGCTGGCAACCGTTACAGATACCTAATGACAGAGTGTCCTTACGGGCATAGAACTTATCGAGGGCTTCCTTCGCCTTGGGGTTGAAGAGGAAGGCACCAGCCCAACCCTTCGCAGAGCCAAGTACGTCGGAGTTAGAGAATCCTCCGCAGAAGACGATGAGGTTGATGTCCTCAAGCGTCTCACGACCTGTAATCAGGTCGGTCATCATCACGTCTTTCACGTCGAAGCCGGCGAGGTAGAGCATGTAAGCCATCTCGCGCTCACCGTTGGTACCCTTCTCACGGATGATGGCAGCCTTGACGCCGGAAGCCTCACGACGATCAGCAGAGATGCCGTATTGTTCGAGCTTGCCTGTGAAGCCCTTGGGGAATTTCATCTCCAGCGGCTGCTTCTTATAGTTCTCGAAGCGTTCCTTGGCCTTGCCGTTGAAACTCTGTTTACGATCGAGCAGATACGAGGTCTTATACCATACGTCGCGCAGAGCGTCGATGTCGAAGGTCTTCTCCGTGTCGCCAGCCTTTACTACGATGGTGCGAGCATCCTCGACGGGATAGCCGATCTTCGCAAAGCCTACACCTTGCTCCTCCATAAAGTCTTTGAACTCCTGCTTGTAAGCATCGCTTACCTCGATGACAACACCAGGGTTTTCAGCGAAGAGAGCCTTCACGATGTCGCCATCAGCACAGATATCATGCAGGTTGATGTGCATGCCGCCCTTGGTGTTGGCGAAGCACATCTCGAGCAGTGTGGTAATCAGACCACCAGCCGAGATATCGTGACCAGCCATGATCCAACCCTTTTCGATCATCTGCTGTACAGCCATAAAGGCATCAGCAAAATACTCAGGATTCTTTACCGTAGGCACATCGTCGCCCACCTTACCCAAACTCTGGGCGAAGGCAGAACCACCAAGACGCTGCTCATCGAAGCTGAAGTCGATATGATAGAGCGAGGCGTTCTTGTCGTTCACCAATACAGGAGAAACAACCTTCTTGATATCAGAAACTTCACCACCAGCCGATACAATCACGGTGCCTGGAGAGATAATTTTCTCACCGTTAGGATACTGCTGACTCAAAGACAGCGAATCCTTACCAGTTGGCACGTTGATATGCAGGTCGCAGCAGAAATCGCTCAGTGCCTTCACACCAGCATAGAGGCGGGCATCCTCACCCTCTTGAGAGCGACAAGGCCACATCCAGTTGGCTGAGAGACTCAGTGAGTCCATACCCTCTGCCAAAGGAGCCCAGACGATATTCGTCAGCGCTTCGGCAACGGAGAGTACACTTCCTGCAGCGGGATCAGCGAGACCAGCCTGGGGCGCATGGCCTAAGGCAGTAGCGATACCCTTCTGACCACGATAGTCGAGGGCAACTACACCACAGTCGCTGAGTGGCAACTGAATCTCACCCTGACACTGCTGACGGGCAATCTTACCAGTCACAGAGCGGTCTACCTTGTTGGTCAACCAGTCCTTACAAGCTACAGCCTCCAACTGGAGCACGCGCTCTAGGTATTCGTCAATCTTATCCTGTGTATAGGTCACATCAGCATAATGGCGCTCAACGGTATTGTCGCGCATGATGGTCTTCGGAGAGTGTCCGAACATTTGAGCCACGTCGAGGTCGAAAGGCTTCACACCATCGCCCTGCTTGAACGAGAAGTGGGCATCGCCTGTGGTCTCACCAACTACATACAGCGGGGCACGCTCGCGCTCAGCAATACGGCGTACATGTTCGATATGCTTCTCGTCGATGAGCAAGCCCATACGCTCCTGACTCTCGTTGGCGATGATCTCCTTGCTTGAAAGGGTCTTGTCGCCGATAGGTAGCTTGGTCATATCAATCTCACCGCCACACTCCTCAACGAGCTCCGACAGACAGTTCAGGTGACCTGCTGAGCCGTGATCGTGGATAGAAACCACGGGGTTTACATCCTCCTCGCAGAGGGCACGAACGAGGTTGTAGGCACGCTTCTGCATCTCTGGGTTGGCACGCTGCACGGCGTTCAGCTCGATGCCGTTGCTGTAACGACCTGTATCAACTGATGATACAGAGCCGCCACCCAGTCCGATGCGGTAGTTGTCACCACCCACAACGACCACCTTATTGCCCTTCTGGGGCTCCTTCTTCAGACAGTCGCGCTTGGTGCCGTAGCCTACACCGCCAGCCAGCATGATCACCTTATCGTAAGCGTATTTCTCCTGACCCTCCTGATGCTCGAAGGTCAGTACAGAACCGCAGATGAGCGGCTGACCGAACTTGTTACCAAAGTCAGAAGCACCATTAGAGGCCTTTGTCAGAATCTGCTGAGGCGTCTGATACAGCCACTGGCGAATGGGCAGGATATCCTCCCAGTCGCGGGCAGCTCCCTCATCGTCATGCAGACGAGGATAGGCTGTCATATACACCGCCGTGCCAGCAATCGGCCAAGAACCTACACCACCACCCATACGGTCGCGGATCTCACCGCCCGTACCAGTAGCAGCACCGTTGAAGGGTTCTACGGTGGTGGGGAAGTTATGTGTCTCAGCCTTCAGCGAGATGACACTCTCGATATCCTTCACCTGGAACCAGTCGCTCGTGCTCTGGTCCTTCGGCGCAAACTGCTCAACCACGGGACCCTGTGCAAAAGCCACATTGTCCTTATAGGCCGAGAGAATCTTATTGGGATTCTCCTGTGTCGTCTTCTTGATCATCGCAAAGAGACTCGACTCCATCTCCTTGCCGTCGATGATAAACGTGCCACCGAAGATCTTATGGCGGCAGT
>JAEETB010000132.1 GCA_016286575.1 Prevotella sp. | reverse complement strand
AGGGTCGTGCTGACGTAGTAGTGAAGGCTCTGAAGGAGCAGTACGGCATCGCTGAGAGCCGCATCAGCTTCGACAGCAAGGGTTCACGCGTACAGCCGTTCGCTGATAACGACAGCAACCGTGTATCAATCTGTATCGCTGAGTAATCACGATTAGCTAGTGAAACAATAAAAGACTCGAAAGCCCGGTCCCTATAGGGGCTGGGCTTTTTCCTTAAAAACAATAAAACAAACGCATATGAAGAAAATTTTTACGCTTGCTATGATGTCGACCTTTGCACTTGGCGCAATGGCTCAGTCAAACGGATTCTACCATGTTCAGAACACACTGACCAAACGCTACATGGTACTGGTAGACAATCAGGGAAAAGCTGATACTTCTGGTAATGTCGACATGGAGGCTTGTAATACTTGCCTGGACTTAGGCACAGTAAGTGTTCATCCAGGTTCTGTATTCTATATCGAGAACGTCAGCGGAAGTGCATACGAAGTAAAAGCACAGGGTTCAAGCCTCGCAGCTCTGACAGGTAACAGACTGCAGGTGCAGATTACCGCTGGTGGTGATGGTTACGAACTCTGGGGTAGCTACAGCGGCATCACTGTATATATCGGCGACGCTGAGAACAAGAAACCTCGTACAGACGATGAGTACCAGACTTGGTCATACATCAAAGAAGCTGGTTCTAAGAACAGATATTGGAAGCTCCATCCTATTGACAACAGCAGCCACTACATCGGCATCGAGCCCGATTGTCAGGCTGGTGGCGCTTATTGGGGAACCATGAAGGCAGGTTTCTCTTACAAGCTCTACTCATCAGGCATGGAGGCTTACTATGTTGACGCCGTTGACAATAGCAGCTTCAATCTGAAGAAGTGGGACAAGGACGTGATTCCTGCTACCATGTGTGTAGTAATCAAGTGCTCGTCTAACGATCCTGCCAAGAACATCATCAAGCCTGTGACTGACAGTGCTTCAGAGCCCAGCGTAAACTGGCTGAGTGGTCGCTACTTCGATAATGGTGCATCAGGCCACGTAAACCGTCTGGCTTACGATTCTAACACCATGCGTACAATCGGTGAAGAGGGTGGCAAGCTCGTGTTCAAGAAGGCTTCAAGCAGTGATCTGACTGATGGTGCCTATTGTGTACACAACAAGGCTTATCTGATGGACCTCCCCTCTTCTTGCTCTGCTACTCTGTATGAGGGTTCAGGCACTGGTATCCAGAGCGTCATGAACAACAGCAAGAAGGCTGACGACGCCATCTACACCCTGAATGGTGTAAGACTGCAGAAGGGCGTTACCCCACGTCCTGGTGTTTACATCCAGAATGGCAAGAAGATTGTGGTTAAGTAAGAGTTGAGATCGCCACCAATAAGTGGCAGTTATCATAAATTAAGCGGCCCTTATCACTCGATAAGGGCCGCTTATTTTTGAATAACCTAGGGTTATTAGAACAACCGTTTAGTAATCCTGAGATTCAGCACAGGATAAACCTTAAAGGCTTTGAATAAATCCACGTAGTCGCCTACCTGACCACCGATATTCTCCACATCATTGATCAGATCAACACCGTCGTGGGTATAGAGTTTGGTGCGACCCCAGAACCACACACCAGCATCGAAACAAATCTTCCAGTCATCACGACCCTTGGCGAGATTGCCACCATAGCCAAAGCCTATATAGGGCTTAAAGGGATTCGACTTCGCCTTCACATGGATCATGCCATCAATGCCTGGCTCCATATTATAAGTTTCGCCTGCCTTATGCTCGATACCATCATCATCAACCATCTGGTGCTTAAAAGTGCCCAGAGTGAAGCCCAGACGGCCGTATGAGATGATCTGCTGGTAGAGCTCAGTGGGGATGAAATTCAGATGATACTTATCGATAATCTCCTCAGAGATACCCATATCTTCCCATTCCATCAGCGGATAGTTCAGCTCTGCACGATCGTATATACGGTTATAGATACCCACACCAAGCAGAGAGGTCATCGCCTCAGTGGTGTTATCAGCCATAGCAAACTGCGACGGTCCCCAGTAGAAACCTGCCGTAAAATGCCAGTGCTTGTTAGTCTTGAAGGGGAAGATATCGAGCAACAGCTTGAAATTATTCATCGTGGGCTTGCCCAACATATCCACATGGTCATCGACCTCAAAACCTGAAAAACCATACATCAGGCGCTGCATCTTATCGAAGGCACTCTCCACAGGATTACCCTGGGCATCATACTGATGGGCAGGTTTTCCACCTATCGTGATGTCGAACTTCATCTTCGCAGTAAAACGAGGCATGAAGTCGTAGCCTGCACGCAACTGCAGATACTCTCCAATGGGCGAAGAAACCTCGATACCAACACCCGTAGTTCCTGCCGTCACAGAAAGATCCAGATGCTGGAAGACATTATTCTCCTTCCAATACTGGAACACAGGAATATACTCTGAATGGAACTCCTCAGAAGCTTGCGAAGCCGTCTGCTGCTCCACCTGCTGCGCTGGCTGAACACTCTGCACAGGCTCCTGCGCCCACGCGCCAAGCGAAACGCCAACTATCGCACCCAAAAATATCATCTTTCTCATAAGCCTATCTTGTTTTCAAATTCTCATTTCATTCTCCAGCGCCCCTGTCGCTCCACCATAGGAACAACAATCTCCTCGTTGATCGAATCGCCAAAGCAAAGCACCAGGAAGACATTTGTCACCTTCTGAATAGTATCAGTCTGCGCATTCGAGATACGCACCTCACGGATGCCATGATGAGCCTTCTCCTGCTGCGCCATAAACTGACGGAGATTAACCTCGTGCTCCTCCATGCGGTTGATAGTACCAATGGTATCCAGCGGTAGGAAATCCTTACCCTCGAGGAACTGACGATATTCGCCACGCATCAGGTGCTCATAATAGCCCTTCGCCGCCAGTGAAGCCATCTCCTCAGGCGTCCCACTACCGCAGGAAATGAGAAACGAAAGATAAAAAGTGAAAAGCAGAGGCAGCAACAACCACCTTTTCACTCCTACAAATATTTCACCTTTCACTCCCATATACTTTTCACCTTTCACCTCTTTTATCACTTTTGCCTGATAAAGACATGTATCGGCGAGCCTGTCAGCGTCCAGTTCTCGCGAATCTTATTCTCAAGGAAACGCTTATAGGGCTCCTTCACATACTGTGGCAAATTGGCATAGAACACGAAGGTGGGGATCTGCGTGTCTGGCACCTGGGCCACATACTTGATCTTGATGTACTTGCCCTTCACTGAGGGAGGCGGGAATGCCTCTATCAGGGGCAGCAGCACCTCGTTGAGCTTCGAGGTACCGATCTTCGCCTTACGGTTCAGGTAAACCTCCTTCGCCGTCTCCAGCACCTTGAAGATACGCTGCTTCGTCAGGGCAGAGGCAAAGATGATGGGGAAGTCGACGAATGGGGCCATACGCTGACGAATGGCGTTGATGAAGGTATCGATGACGACCTGTGACTTGTCTTCCACAAGGTCCCACTTATTCACCACAACCACGAGCGACTTGTTATTCTTCTGAATCAGCTGGAAGATGTTCATATCCTGCGCCTCGATACCACGGGTGGCATCAATCATCAGGATACAGACATCACTGTTCTCGATGGCACGGATGGAGCGCATGACGCTATAGAACTCCAGGTCCTCAGTCACCTTGTTCTTACGACGGATACCTGCCGTATCCACTAGATAGAAGTCGAAGCCGAACTTATCGTAACGGGTATAGATACTGTCGCGCGTGGTGCCGGCAATCTCTGTCACGATGTTACGATCCTCACCGATAAAGGCATTGATAATGCTCGATTTACCTGCATTAGGACGACCTACGACAGCAAAACGGGGAATGCCCTCCTCAAGATCATCCTTCCCCTTCTCAGGCAGGATCTCAAGCACCTTGTCGAGCAAGTCGCCTGTACCACTGCCTGTGGCAGCACTGATGGGCCAGGGATCGCCGAGTCCCAGTTTATAGAACTCGTACTGATCATAGAGATCCCTGCCATCGTCGGCCTTGTTGGCCACGAGGATGACAGGAAGCTTGGCACGACGCAGAATCTGTGCCACGTCCATATCCCAACCTGTCACACCGTTATTGATATCGCAAAGGAAAAGCACAAGGTCGGCTTCCTCGGTGGCGATAATCACCTGCTTACGGATTTCCTCCTCGAACACGTCATCGGAATTAACCACCCAGCCGCCGGTATCGACAACAGAGAACTCGCGACCGTTCCATTCGCACTTGCCGTACTGACGATCACGCGTCGTACCTGCTTCATCGCTCACAATGGCCTGACGCGATTTCGTCAGACGATTGAAAAGCGTCGATTTTCCCACATTCGGGCGCCCAACTATTGCTACTAAATTTCCCATCGTCTTTATTGATATTCTCTCCAAAAAATTTAATCCGCGTTAATCCGTGTAATCCGTGCCTAAGAATCTCACTCGGGATTATACCCGAAATGATTGAGTTCTTTCTCAGAGCTACGCCAGTCCTTATCTACTTTCACGAAAATCTCGAGAAAGATGGGCTTGGCGAAGAACTTTTCGAGCGACTTGCGCGCCTCAGTAGACACCTTCTTCAGCGCAACACCCTGATGGCCGATGATAATACCCTTCTGGGAGTCGCGCTCCACATAAATGATGGCATTGATGTGGATGTGCTTATCATCTTCCTTAAATCGCTCAACAGCAACCTCTACACTGTAAGGTATCTCCTTGTCGTAATAGAGCAGGATCTTCTCACGGATAATCTCCGAAACGAAGAAACGCGCTGGCTTATCCGTCAACTGGTCCTTATCGAAATAGGCTGGACTCTCGGGAAGCAGTTCCTGAATACGCTTCAGCAACATATCCACACCGAACTTATTCTTGGCGGATATAGGCAATATCTCTGCCTTCGGCAACAGTCCATGCCACTTCTCAACAATGGCTGAGAGCTGTTGTTGAGGGCTAGTCTGAAGCTCATCAATCTTGTTGATGAGCAATATAACAGGAATCGTCATCTTCTGCACCTTCTCGAGAAAATCCATGTTCTTCTCAGGATTTTCCACGACATCCGTCACATAAAGCAGCACATCAGCATCCTGAAGCGCCGACTCAGAGAAGGCCAGCATCGACTCCTGAAGCTTGTAGTTAGGCTTCAGCACACCTGGCGTATCAGAGAAGACGATCTGCATCTCTGGTGTGTTCACAATGCCCATGATACGATGGCGCGTGGTCTGGGCCTTAAAGGTCGCAATCGAAATACGCTCACCAACCAATTGGTTCATGAGCGTACTTTTACCTACGTTGGGATTTCCAACGATATTGACGAATCCTGCTTTGTGCATCAACTTTTCACTTTCCACTTATCACTTTTCACTTCCGTTGTATGCCCACTTTAAGTAGGATGCTCCATGTACAAATCCTGCACCGAATGCGGTGAGTATCATGTTATCGCCCTTCTTGAGACGACTTTCGTAGTCCCACATGGCGAGAGGGATCGTCGCTGCACTCGTGTTGCCGTAGTGCTCGATGTTTACCATCACCTGATCCATCGAGAGCTCCAGACGCTTAGCAACCGCCTCAATAATACGCATATTGGCCTGATGAGGAACTACCCACTGGATATTATCCTTGTTCAGACCGTTACGCTCGGCTACCAGCACACAGTCGTTGCTCATGTTCGTCACAGCATAACGGAATACTGTGCGACCCTCCTGATAGAGGTAGTGCAGACGATGGTCTACCGTGAAGTGCGAAGGCGGACAGACAGAACCTCCTGCTTTCATGTGAAGGAACGGAAGTCCCTTGCCATCTGTACGGAGATAGGAGTCCATCACACCGATATTCTGCTCTTCAGTAGCCTCGAGAAGAACGGCTGCAGCACCGTCACCGAAAAGAGGACACGTCTGACGGTCCTTGTAATCTGTCACTGACGACATCTTATCGGCTCCGATGAGGATGATCTTCTTGTAACGTCCGCTCTGAATCATCGACGCTGCGACGTCGAGCGTATAGAGGAATCCACAACAGGCGCCCCAGAAATCGAAGGCGAAGGCATTCTTAAGACCAACCTTACCAACGACGATACTGGCCGTCGAGGGAAACTTATAGTCTGCCGTCGAAGTTGCTACAATCAGGGCGTCGATGGTATCTGGGTCAACACCTGTCTTCTGGATCAGTTGCTTAGCAGCCTTACGAGCCATGTAACTGGTGCCAAGACCTTCCTCCGTCAGGATGCGGCGCTCTTTGATACCCACACGCGTCATAATCCACTCATCGTTGGTGTCAACCATGCGCGACAGTTCGTCATTCGTGAGAACATAGTCGGGAACGTAGCCACCTACGCCAGTGATGATCGCGTTGATTCTATCCATTACTCAGCTACTTCTTCCTCAATCTTGATAGCTACCTTACCACGATAGTAACCACAGGTGGGGCATACAGTGTGATAAACATAATATGCGCCACAGTTGGGACATACTGCCAATGTGGGAGCTACTGCCTTGTCATGAGTACGACGCTTGAGTGTACGAGTCTTTGACTGTCTTCTTTTAGGATGTGCCATAATTCTATAATTCTTTTAAATGTTTAAACTTTCAATTCTTAACTTTTCACTTTTCACCTTTACCTTTTAACTGTAAAAGCTTCTCCCAGCGGGGGTCTATCGCCTGACTGGACTCCTCATCGCTGCTTCGGTCAGCTGACAGCTCTTCCAGAGCTTGCGTCATGGCAGGGTTGCACTTGCCAGGTGCATGCACATGCCTGATGGGTATGGCCAGAACTATAAACTCATAGATGATCCACGACATGTCGAGTATTCCTTCGTCCTCGTTCACGACGATCATATCATCCTCCTCTGAGGTCTCACTACCGAGCTTGACGATCAGACGGTTATCGGTTTCCACCGACTGCTCCATGTCGTCGAGACAACGGTCGCAAGGAATGATAACTGTGCCTGCTGTGTGGAAGTTGAACTCGAAAAAGCCAGTAGCCTTGCGTATAGACACTGACACATGCAATGAGCCGCGCTTCGTCTCAGCACCGTCCAAAGCCTCGAAGTAGTTGTCACTCAGATCGAATTCCAAGAGGGTCTCCTCTTCACTCAAACCTTTCAGATCTATCTTCAATGACTCTAAACTACACATATTACCACATTTGGGATGCAAAGGTACAAACTTTTTTTCAAATAAGGAGCGCTTATTTGTTTTTTTTATCATTTTAAAGCAAATTCAGTGATATTCAAAGCATTATATTACACACTTCAACCCTAAAATGTGCAGTTTTTGCTTCTTATCGAGTAAGTTCTACACGGAAAGTCGTACCCTTGCCTAATTCAGACGATTTGACAAAAATACGGCCATGATGATATTCCTCCACAATACGTTTGGCCAACGAGAGACCAAGCCCCCAGCCACGCTGCTTCGTCGTGAAACCTGGCGTAAAGACATTCTTGATATCTTTCTTACGAATGCCCTTACCCGTATCCTTCACCTCAAGGACAATCTTATTGCCCTCCTCGCGCAAAGACAAATCGATTTTGCCACTGCCCTCCATGGCATCAACGGCGTTCTTACACAGATTCTCTACCACCCACTCGAACAAAGAGGAATTCATTTTGACAATCACATCTTGCTCAGGAACATGACAGACCATCTCAACTTTGTTAGATGTACGACGACGCATGTAATCGACAACATGATTCAATACGTCATTCATCGATCCTTCTTTAGGCTCTGGCAATGAACCGATCTTGGAGAAACGCTCAGCTATACGCTCCAATCGCTTGACATCCTTATCCAACTCTGGGATAAGCTCATCGTCTGGATGGTTCTCCTTGAGAATCTCCACCCAAGCCATCAGACTGGATATGGGGGTGCCCAACTGATGGGCTGTTTCCTTTGACAGACCAACCCAGACTTTATTCTGTTCTGCTTTCTTGGAAGATAACAAAGCAAAAATCGCCACCACTACAAAGATCATGACAATACCAAGCTGCCAATAGGGGTATTGTGAAAGGCGTTTCAGCAGAAGCGATTCATCATAGCAGACAATCTGACTACCCACCACAATAGTATCGCCTGATTGTTGCATACGTCTGGCATAGGCTTTCAGATGAAGGGTGTCGGCGATATTCCGATAGTCATCGATCTCACCATTCTCATTCAGCACAATCACGGGAATCGTCGTATTACCTTGCATCACATCGAGAACCAAGGAAAGATCGGTATTCTCGTCGGCATGATTCAAAGCGTGAAGAGCCTCTGCCCAGACTTCCATCTTCTTACGCTCCTCATTCGAAAGGTCTTTGACCAGATAATGGGAAACGAGTAAAGAGGTAACAGCGATAATCACAGCCGCTATTACCAAAAGTATCTTGACTTGTCGAATCCTATCTGTCCATTGCATATATATATAACGAAAAAGCCCCGAAGATATTGTATCTTCAGGGCTCTTCTTTTAAAAAGATGGCGGCTTCCTACTCTCCCGCATTGCATTGCAGTACCATCGGCGCAGGCGGGCTTAACTTCTCTGTTCGGAATGGGAAGAGGTGGGACCCCGCTGCAATAACCACCTGATAGAATTTAC